>QMRW01000001.1 GCA_003650785.1 Thermoprotei archaeon
AAATAAGGTAGTTTCTGTATTTGTTGACTCAATAGATATGATAAGGGATTTATGTATAGTTGATAGGAAAGTAGAGAAATTCCTTAGGTTACTTCCAGAGAGGGTCACGTTAATATTGAAGGCAAGGAGACCAGAAGTATTTCCGCGAGGTATTGTAACCCCTGATGGAAAAATCGGAATTAGACTGCCTCATCATCCCCTACCACCATTAATAGTAAAGAGGATAGGTAGACCTATAACAGCTACCAGTGCTAATATATCTGGGTTCCCTCCAATATATGATAGTTCCAAGATACTCACCTCACTAAGAGGATTTGATCTACTAGTGGATGCTGGTATACTACCAAGGATACCTCCATCTACCGTAGTGGACTTGACCTGTAGACCTCCCAGAGTACTTAGAAGAGGACCTTTAAATATAGACGTTTTAAAATAAAGTGTTTCAGGTATGCGTAGCTCACGAATAAGAGGTGTAGTATAATGATTATAATTGGACATCGTGGTGCAGCTGGATACGAACCTGAGAATACTATTAAATCCATATTAAAGGGAATAGAGTGTGGAGCATCAGCAATAGAGGTTGATGTAAGGAGGACTAAGGATGGAATAATGGTACTTATGCACGATGAGACTGTAGATAGGACCACTAATGGAGAGGGGAAAGTATCCGAGTTGACACTAGCTGAAATAAAATGTCTAGATGCTGGTAAAGGAGAGAGAGTACCTACGCTTTTCGAAGTATTTGAACTATTGAAAGAAAGAAATGTAATACTGCTCGTAGAGTTAAAGGAGATAGGGTATGAAGAGGAAGTAGTGTCTATGATAAAGGACTTTAACATGTTAGATAGAGTTTACATAACATCATTCCATAAGAGTGCACTTAATAGAGTGGTTGAGATAGAACCAAATATGAAAACGGGTCTTATCTTTAGCTCGAATACCTTAAGGAACATGAAGATAGCAGAGGAATTAAATGTAGATGTAGTAGTACCTAAATATCAATTGGTAAATAGGAATTTCCTGAGGAGCTGTAGGAGGTTAGGATTTAAAGTATTCGTATGGACAGTGAATCGAGCGATAGATGTAGTGAAGTTCTATAGATTAGGCGTAGATGGTATAGTAACAGATTATCCATGTATGGTTAAGAGGATTATCAATAACCTAATAAGTATGATCTAATGGATTTATCCTTGTGAGAAGAGGATTAATAGCCATATTAGTAACGGTGATACTATGGTCTTTAGGTATGGTACTTATAAAATTACTATCAAACTACTTTAGCGTAAATGTTCAAAATTTCTTCAGATATTCATCAGCTTCTATTACTCTATTAGCTATAAGTAGATTAAATATAAGAAAAATTCTAGCTAAAGAGCATATACTGGAGATAAGTACAGCAGCACTATTGATATTCCTATTCCAGGTATTAGCAGTAACTGGGCTTTATATGACGACACCTATTACATTCTCTATTCTCCTAAAGTTGAATATAGTGTTCACCAGTATTTTAGCATATATTCTCTTTGAAGAGGAGAAGAAGCTCATTTCCAGTATAACCTATTTAATTGGTACAACATTAGCTAGCCTAGGAGCTGTGGGCTTTTCGATGCAAGAAACACATAGCAGTATAAGCCTAGATATAGGTGCTGTACTGGTCATAATTTCATCATTAATATGGTCTCTATACACTATAGTAGTGAAGAGATTGGTCGTTAAGGGCGATCCACTGACGATGACAACCATAGTGTACTCGATTGCAAGTATGTTATTTCTTCCCGTAGCCTTTTTAGAGAATTTCATCCATCAGATAACTAGCGTTCCCATCGAGATTGTAGTAATTCTGGCGATCTCAGGCATAATCTCGGTAGGTATAGGGAATTGGATGAACTTTATAGCTATAAAAGATATAGGAGTATCCTTACCGACTATACTACAACTCCTGACACCAATACTAGTAGGCGTATTCTCGTTCATAATCCTAGGTGAGACTATAAGCATGAGAACCATGATATTAGGATTTATGGTAATTCTAGGTTGTCTGATGATAATTAAGAAATATAGAGGAATTATGTATTAGGATTTAGGAGTACTAGCTCTACTTTGCTCTATTATCTTACCGACTAGGTCTAGGTAATCTGAGAATATATAGCATAGTACTCTATATAAAACCCTCTCCTCTTTAGTCAGTCTGTATATTATCTCTACATCTAGTTTCGGTTTTAAGAAGGCTAGTTCTATTATTTTCCACATTCTAATCATTGTAAGATCATAAAGATCTTGTTTACTTCCGACTAATTTAGCTAATGTACTTAACTTATCAACTGGTAATTTTATTAGATCCTTTCTTCTATTCTCTAACCACAATAACTTCTTAATACTTAGCTCTTCGTCTCTCATCTATTAGTTACATAATAATGGTATGTAAAAATATTTACTGAGAGTAAAGTGAAAGTATTGAGTACTAGAAATATTCGAGTAACAGTACATAGCTGCTCCATACTTTATAGGAAACAGCACATAGTCTCAGAGACCCTTGCACATTCGTAAGAATGAGACATAGTGGTAAATGTTTTTATATGCTACTATTGTATAACTCACGGGTGCTGCGATGCACCAATTTCACTAAATGGACTAGTACTACCTGAGAGACAGTTCAAAATAGTAGAACTTCTCGTTAAAGGGATAAAGGATGTAGATTCTATAGCCCTAGAAATGGGAGTCAATAGATCTGACATAATGAGAGATCTAGCAGAGCTTCAATCTAAAAACCTCTTGATAACCTCGTCCAGAGAGTATGAGATTTTTGTACCTACGGAAGAAGGACTTAGATATGTCAAAATAGGGCTTCCTGAGGAAAGATTATTGAAAGTACTAGAAAAGATAGGGGATGTAAGTCTTGATAAGATAGGAGAATTAGCTAAGCAAATTGATGTAGAACTAAAAGAAGAGGAGATTAAAATAGGTATAATACACCTGCTACGATACGGAATCGTTAAGGTTGAGAAAGGGATATTATCACTTATGGATAAAAGTAAAACTCCCCTCCTTTTAGAGAAGTGTGAATCTCTCAGGAGAGGCATATTGAATCCCGGTAATGCTCCAAATAATATACTTAGAGAACTTAAGAGGAGAGGACTACTGAAGAGGAAGATTAGGAAGTCTATTTGTATCGAACCTACAGAAAAACTTCTTGATCTTTTCAGAAAAAGGAAGATTAAACCAGCCAAGGTAGTAACAGAACTTACGAGTGATATTATAAGGTCGGGAGCCTGGAGAACTGCAATCTTTAAGCCCTACGATCTTAAAGTGGAAGTTCCAACGGTATATCCGGGAAGAAAACAACCCTACATGGAACTACTGGAATGGATAAGAGAAATCCTTGTATCAATGGGTTTTGAGGAGATCAAAGGTCCCTATGTCGAACTCGAATTATGGAACTTCGATGTACTATTTCAAGCACAGGATCATCCAGCAAGAGAAATTCATGATACCTTCTTCGTAAGAGATCTTGGACCTGGGACCATTAAGGATAAGGTTCTCCTAGAGAGAATTAAAAGTGTACATGAAGACGGTTGGATTACGGGCTCTATCGGTTGGAGGTATAAATGGAGTATTGAAAAAGCCATGAGATTAATACTTAGAACTCAGACTACAGCAGTATCGGTTAGAGAACTCTATAAACGCGGTGATGGAGAATATAGATGCTTCTCCCTAGATAGGGTATTCAGACCTGAGACTCTAGATCCTAGGCATGCTATGGAATTCTATCAACTAGAGGGTATAATAGTAGGTAAGAGAGTGAAATTCAAGCACCTACTTGGTTTCTTTAATGAGTTTGCTAGAAGGCTGGGATTAGGAAGGGTGAAAATAAAACCAGCATACTTTCCCTTCACAGAACCTAGTGTAGAGGGATTCATAAAACACCCGGAATTAGGGTGGATTGAGGTGTTTCCAGGAGGTATGTTCAGACCAGAGGTTCTCTTACCCCTTGGAATTAGGGAATCGAAGGTAGCTGCATGGGGTATAGGTATAGATAGAATAGCTATGACAATCCTGGGAATAGATGACATAAGAGATCTATTTTCACAGGATATTGAAGTACTGAGGAGAATGAAAGTACCAATGATTACCTCTGTACTCGGGTGAGATCATGCCCATCATAGATATATCGAAAACCGATATGTTCGAGCTCCTAGGTATGGAGCTCTCGGACTCAGAGATAGAACAACTACTGGCTAAACTGAAATGTGAGGTTGAGACTATAGAGAATGATATAGTATACTACGAGGCTACACACGATAGACCGGATCTCTTCTCAGTAGAAGGACTAGTTAGAGCTCTTAAAGGGCTGATGAGACTAGAAGTAGGATTGAGGAAATTTGAGGTATATGATAGTAAAATAGTGCTTAAGAATATGGGTCCTAAGTATAGACCGGTAGTCCTAGGGGCTACGGTTGAAGGACTGAAATTAAATGAGGAGGCTGTCCGACAAATTATGCAGATACAGGAGAAACTCCATAGTACGTACTGTAGAAATAGAAGAAAAGTCTCAATTGGTGTATATGATCTATCTACCATAACTCCTCCTATAAGATACATAGCAGCTGATCCGAGGACTGTGAAATTCATTCCTCTCGATATGGATAGGCTTATGACCTTGGATGAGATACTGGTAGAACATCCAAAAGGCATTGAATACGGCTATATCATTAAGGAGTATTCAAGGTACCCCTTACTTATAGATTCAGAGGATAGAGTACTATCAATGCCTCCCATAATAAATTCCGATGAGACTAAAGTGACTGAAGATACTGAGGAGGTATTTATCGATGTGACAGCAGTAGATTATAGAATGGCTATGGATATTCTGAGGGTCTTAGTCACTAGCATAGCTGAAAGAGGTGAGAAAATAGGTATAGTCAGAGTAATCGATAAAAATAACAGTATCTACAGCCCAGATATGAGTACTAGGACTATGAATTTAGAGACTGAGCTAATTTCAGACTTAGTGGGTATAAATCTCAGCCCAGAAAGAATAGTAGAACTCTTGAAAATTATGAGACTTGATGCTTATTGCGAAAACGAAGATCTTCTGAAGTGTAAGATTCCCGTATATCGATTGGATATTTTACATCCAGTAGATCTCGTTGAGGAAGTGGTTATGGCATATGGCTATGAGAATTTAGAGCCTGAACTTCTACCCCCTGAACATAGTGGTATTGAGAAAGGCCTGGAGAGATTCACTAGAATATTAAGGGAAATTATGATAGGATTTGGAATGCAGGAGGTTGCTAATTATATGATGACGAATAGAGATCTACTATATAGAAAGATGAACATAGAGGAATCACCAACCATAGAGGTAGTAAATCCTAAACAGGAGAAGTATTCATGCTTGAGGACTTGGATAGTACCACAGTTAATTGAAGTACTCTCAGCTAGTAAACACGCCGGCTATCCTCAGAGAATCTTTGAGATAGGAGATGTAGTTCACGTGGACTATACTAGTGAAAACTTAACTAAACAGGAAAGACATCTAGCTTTTGTTATAGCTGATAGGGCTATAGGATTAACGGATGCACTCGTACTGATTAGATCTCTATTCAATACCCTTGGTCTTTCATATAGTCTTAGGGAGACGAAACATGGTAGTATGATAGAGGGAAGATGTGCCGAGATATTAGTAGAAGAAGAACCTATAGGGATTGTCGGTGAGATTCATCCATTGGTGTTAGTAAACTTTGAACTAGAGGTACCAGTAGTGGCTTGCGAGATTAATATAGAACACTGTTTGAGGGCTGTATTATCTAGTTCTCGCTAACTTGTCGATATAGAGTACTAAACTAAAACCAAGAGTGTTACTATAGATCACATAAGAATAGTAAGGTTCGGAGTGATAGGTACTGGAATGTTGCTTGAGGGAAGTTATCACTTAGAGGATCACCTGGTATTCTGAGACCACCTTGAAGACTTCGAAAGTATCAACTTGATTAATCGTTTTTATAAACCAGGAATTGGATTATAATATAATCTTACCCCTAAGTTTCAATAGCGTAGGAGATTTTCTGATGAATAGAGATGATTTGAATTATGGTCCAATATGTCCTAGGCTAGTTTGCACGATTACAAATTTCAATCCAACTTCATTTAGTATTTTCTTCACTTCTAGCATCTGAGAAGGAGAAGGTCTCTTTATATCCCTTCTCCTAAATATCGGAAAGTAGTCCAGTACGCATACTTGGATACTCTCATCTATGTCAGCAATCCTCTCACCTATTTCTCTAATTTCATCTAATGTCATAAAGGCTGAATTATAAGGGATACCTACTCCTAGGTAAACCTCTTCTATATATTTATCACGAATATATTTTATAGCATTCCATGAGGTATTCAAATATTCTTCAGCTAGATCCCTATTCTTTATACCGGTTATCTTCATGAAGGTTTCTACTCTAATTCCCTTAGGCTCCACCCCTATGTTATTACAACCAGCGTTTACTAGCTCATCTATATAGTCCGGTTTAAGGACAGTACCATTGCTATCTAAATGTAGTCTTGTATCTTTCTCTTTGTTCATTTCTCTAAGATATTTGAAATATTCTACTAACCACCTCCTATTTATGGTAGGTTCTCCACCACTTATGGCTATACCTTTTACTTTGAAGTACTTTCTATAGTATGTTAATATCCTAGCAGCTTCTAGAGGTGTCATAGGAGCTGTAGTGTTGTCATAAGTGACATGGTAGTTCTGGCATTGGGGACATCTAAGGTTACATCCAGCTACCCATATGGCAACCTCAACATACCTGTATCCTTTCTCGTACCAAGGTGTTGCTTTTCCTCCTACACTATGTGGTTCAGGACCATGGACTATTCTAAGAGGTTCCCTTCCATCTACATCCGTTCTTATACTCATACCATCACGAACTGGCGTTATACAACTCCTCTCGAGCTCCCCGTCTATGAGTACAGCACAGCTCCAACATCCACCCGTTCTACAGGGTGCAGAGATCGAGTCTTTCTCAGGAAATCGTGTAACTCTATAACCTATTAATTCGAGTGCTCTAAGTACAGTTATCCCCTTTGGGACTTCATACTCTATTCCATTCACTCTAATCCTCACTCTAGGTCTCTCCTCCTCAAGATAGATTATTTTTCTCGCCTCATAGGGGCATGCCCAGTAGCAACTCATACAACCTACGCACTCATTTGGACTATGACATATGTTAGTTGTAGTACAGAAATTACAGTCTCTACAAACTTTCTTATCAATTACACACTTGATAAATTCCATCATCTTATTACTAGTATATGTATCTATAAGTATTGTACTGTTCTGATACTCATGGACTGGACTATGTTAACAGGATATCCACTACCATCTTCTTATGATAAATGAGGAAAACTAACCTAGCTCTATCAATTTATAGTCTCTCCTACCTATGCCCAATCTTTCGCTTTCTTCCAGTAATATCCAGTACTTCACTCCAGGGTGTAGGAGTTTCACTTTATTCATGCCCGCCTCTATTCTCTCCAGGGTATTATTATCCCTGAAATAGTATCCTGGAGCACTATTGACGAGATCTAACGATGCCTGGTCTATCGCAACTGGATCATAGGATGTTAGCATACCTATATCCACTGATACTGGAGGCTCAAGTGATGTAGCACAATCACAGAATCTTGTAATTTCTACTAGTAGATTTACATAGAGTACCTTACCCTTCTCAAATGTCTTCAGGACTCCATAGGCTGCTTCAGCAGCTCTCTTAAGCATTTTTTCTCCATGTTTACTCGTTCCCCAGGGCATACGAACTGCTCCTTGTCTACATATAGCGACACAATCACCACACCCAACACACTTTTCATAGTCTATCACTGCCTTCCCTTTTCTTAGAGAGATAGATTCCCATCGGCAGTGTCTAATGCATAGTCCACATCCTATACATCGTTCTACTATTATTTCAGGTTTAGCTACAGCATGGATGTCGAATTTTGTCTTACGAGCTACGCATCCCATAGCTAGGTTCTTTAATGCTCCTCCAAAACCGAAGGAGACGTGAAATTTAAAATGTGATAAAACTACCATAGCATCAGCTTCAGCTATAGCTGAAGCTACTGTGACTGAACCTAACTCTCCAGGAGTCTTCACTTCTCTATAATCCCGTCCTAGAAGTCCATCTGCTATGATTATTGGTGCATTAGTAGTCCCTATAGTAAAGCCGTTCATAGCTGCAGTCTCTAGATATTCCACAGCATTTCTTCTAGATCCTGCATAAAGAGTACTCGTATCCGTTAGAAAGGGTAGTGCTTTTTTCTCTTTAATATAGTCTACTATAGCTCTGACTATCTGCGTTCTTGGATGATGTATACTACCTCGTTCACCAAAGTGTAGCTTTATTGCTACTAACTCCCCCTCTCTTAGATTATCCTTGAACTTGGTGACCCCAAGTAGTATTCTAGTATACTTAAATATATCATGAGTACGTTTAGTGAATTTAGTAAAGTATACTTCGGACATATGATCTCATACTGGCTTATCCATAAAATAGTTATCTTTCAAGAACTCTATCCTAAACCATAGTATTCCATTAGTATTTGAGCAGATTTGTCTCACAGCTGTACAAAGCCTGCTTGTTAGTTTTATTACTCTGTTAAATAGGACTTCTACTTCTGGCTAGTTTCTAAATTCACTAGAGCAAGAGGATGAGTATGGACTGTTGAGTTTAACTAATGTGATAACCTCTATCTTTTTGTTAATCCGGCAGTAGTTTTTATAAAGTTGACCGTAAAAACTCCTTACTTTAGTGAAAGGATGAATTGTAGTATTTTAAGCGAGAGCTTAAGTACTCCCAATCCTAAATCCGGTTGGGATATTCCCGATAACTGAGCATCTGCTCTGAGATATACTAAGACTGTGGAGATAATCGATCGGATAACAAGTCTGATGGAATAAGGGAGTAGGGGTTTCTCTGAACCAGCAAATGAGAGGATAGACATAAAGCCTATTCTAAATACCGGAAGCACCCTACTTAAGGAGGCTCATGAGCTTGAGGAAGTACTTTACCGTAAGGTTATTAAGTCGTAGCTTATTTCACTGCTGGGCTTACTAATGCAAAGCCCGAAGTGCCAAGAATCGTCAGTGAAGATTGATTTTAATGCAGTAGACTTCCATTTGCATACTATGGAAACTCCCCTTCCTGGAGATATACCAATATATGATTTAATTAGAGAGTGTAGAAGGAGAGGATTAAAGTATATATGTATCGTAGATCACTGGAGAGAGACTACGGATCCAAGTATATTTGCGGAAGAAAGAGAGTTATTGGATAATATTGATCTAGGCTTGAGAGTATACTTATCTGCAGAGGTAGAAATACTTGATGAACAAGCTAGTAGTCCAGTAAACATAGAGGATCACAAGGATATTATCAGAAAACTAGATTTCCTTTCAGCAGCTACTCATCTAGGAGAATTTTTACCCAGTATCAGAAGGAGAGAGCTCCCAGGGAGTAAGGATAAATTCATAGAATATGTACACGAGAAGTTCATGAATATAATAAAAAATAACCTTTTTAAAATGATACTACACCCCACCGATTATGGTCTCGGTGACTGTGTTCGCTTCGGGTTATGTAAATCCTACTCTATGGATAATGTACCAGAAGAATACATGGATGAATTTGTGAAGAACGTAGTACACTATGATAAGGTGGTACAGATCAATGAACCTACAGCATTAAATCCACCTAGGGGTTACGAGATCTTCATAAGGAAAATGGTTGAGAGGAGAGTTAAACTCACAGTAGGCTCTGATACACATTACCTAGAGGATTGCATACTCGGAAGACATAGGAAGTGGCCAGGAGGAACGAGGAGTGCAGTTAGGGTTATAAAGAGGTGTGGTGGCGATAGAAGCCTTTTATGGATCCCTAACCACTAAATTCTAAATTGTTCATAGCAGATTAATACGATAGAGTTTTAAAGATTGCGTGTCTTTAAGAATAGCATTAGAAGGTGATATCCCTGCGACTACTCCTACTCCACAGTGATTGGTTTGAATATAGACCTAGAGAGAGAGCCCTAAGAATAGCTGAACCCACTGAGAAGGAGTGGTTTAGAGTTGAGGAAGCTTTAGTAGTTATGGTAACAGTAGAAGAAGAGGATAGTGAAAATATTGTAGAGAGAGCCGTGGATGAAATATTACAGGTTGCAGAGAAAGTTAAGCCAGAGAGAATAGTCATATATCCCTATGCACACTTAAGTGAGAAACTAGCACCACCGGAAGTAGCGATACGTCTATTGAATATACTCACTAAGAATATAGAAGACAAGGGATGGAAAGTACACAGAGCCCCTTTTGGATGGTATAAGGCCTTTAGGATATCGGTTAAGGGACACCCTCTTGCAGAGCTATCAAGAAGGATAGTGGCAGTGAAGAAAGAAGAGAGGAAGATTCCTGAGGAAAAGAAGTACGTTATAATAGATCCTAGAGGAAATGAGTGGGATCCCAGAGAGTATCTTGATAGACTTAATCCGGAGCTTCAAGTACTAGTTAAAAAAGAGGCTCTTAAAATGGAATTGAAGGGAGGAAAACCTATAATCATAGATTATCTTAGAAGGTTTGGATGTGAGTGGGAGAGTACATCGGATTATGGTCATATGAGGTTTAGCCCTCACGTAGCACTGGTTTTCGACTTAGTAGCGGATTACTCTAGGAGTATAGTCAATAGCTTGGGGATACCTGTATTCGAGGTCAAAGGTACAGCTTTCTTTGATCTGAGAGAAAAACCTATCAGAGAACATGCGGAACTGTATGGTGATAGGTTATATACTATAAAGACAGATAAGGGTCCCTTAGTTCTGAGTTACGCTGCGTGTCATCAGCAGTTTTCCATAATCAAAGATTGGGATATATCATACAAAGAACTGCCATTCGGAGCCTTTGAAATAGCGGACTCCTATAGATACGAGCAGAGTGGAGAGCTAGAACTATGCTTTAGATTGAGAAGATTCTACATGCCTGATCTGCATATATTTGTAAAGAATGAAGAAGAAGCTAAGCAGTGGGTTTTAAAAGTCCATAGAAGAATCATGGAAGAGATGGAGAAATTGAACAGAAACTATGAACTACTTATAAACATAGTAAATCCGGAACAGTTCAAGAGGTATAAGGACTTTATAGTGGACATTGCAAGAGATGTAGGTAAACCTGTCCTAGTAGCCATATACCCTCCCGGCATAAACTACTACTGGACTATAAACATAGAGTACCATATACTAGATCTTCTTAACAGGCCTAGAGAGATAGGTACTGTTCAGATAGACATAGGAAATGCCAAGAGATTTAATATAACCTATGTAAATGAGAGAGGAGAAAAATGTTATCCAGTAATAATACATACTGCTATAATAGGAAGCTTAGAAAGGTACATATACACCCTATTCGATACAGCATTACGCTTAAAAAAGCCCATGTTACCAGTATGGGTATCTCCAGTTCAGGTTAGAGTAGTACCCGTGAGCTTAGAGGTGATCGAATATGCTGAGGGAGTGGTAAAAGCTCTAGAGGAGGAAGGATTTAGAGTAGATATAGATGATACTGATAGAACTCTCTCTCGAAAGATACTAGATGCTGAAAAAGAGTGGATTCCATACATAGTTGTAGTGGGTAGAAGAGAAGAAGAGAGTAAAACTATTAGAGTAAGAGTTAGGAGAAGTGGAGAAGAAATAACTATGACTGTAGATGAGTTAGCGGAATTACTGAGAAAAGAGACTAAGGGATATCCTAAGAGACCACTATATTTTGCCAAGAGACTTAGTAAGCGACCAAGACTTATTAAAGTATAAGTCGAATTTCTTCTCTCAATCTACTAATAATATAACTGAGCACATAATCTCAAGCGATTAGCTTACTTTGAATGGACTTATCCATAGCTTCAAGAAAGACTTAAAGATTTTGGTATTTGAATTTTGGAAGAGCTTCCAGAGTAGTAATTATATACTTCATATAGTTCATAGACCATGTGAAGAGGAAATATAGTGAAGTAAAAACTATCCTAATAGGCGGTCAAGCTGGAATGGGTATATTGTTAAGTGGAAGAGTCCTGGCTAAATTCTTTGGTAGGATGGGTCTTTATACATTCCTTCATACAGAGTATCCATCGTTAATAAGAGGAGGACATAATTTCTGCATTCTGACTGTGGGAAATAGAAAAGTATACTCACAGAGACTCTATGCAGATACCTTGATAGCACTAGATAAGACTACACTAGAGAAGCATTTATGGAGATTAAAACATAATTGTCTACTTATAATAGATAAAAAGATTGAAGGAGATCTCGTTAAGAGGGATAAATTTAAAATAGTAGAACTACCACTGGATGAACTATTGGCAAGGAAGAAACTCCCATTGATAACAAAGAACATGGTGATGTTAGGATCACTAGTAGCAATCCTTGGATATGGCATAGATACAATGATAGATGTTGTTAGTAGTGTGTTTAAGACTAAGTATAAAACAGAGAATATAGAAGCTACAAAATTGGGCTATGAGTATACCCTGAAGAATTTCAAACATTTGCAGGAGACCTTTATAGATCGGGGGGTGGAAAAGAAGATAATTATTACGTCAGGAAATGAGGCTATTGCAATAGGTGCTGTATTAGGAGGAATGAAAATATATACTGCCTATCCGATAACTCCAGCCTCTCCACTACTGCATCTACTGGCTGCCCATCAACGAGAACTGGACATAGTAGTAGTACAGGCTGAGGATGAAATAGCGGCGATAAATATCGCTATAGGTGCTTGGTACGCTGGAGCTAGGGCTATAACTGCAACTTCAGGTCCAGGTTTCTCACTAATGTGTGAGTCCATAGGCCTAGCAGGACTTACTGAGACACCACTAGTTGTAATACTGGCTCAGAGGCAGGGTCCTAGTACAGGTCTACCCACTTATACTTCACAAAGCGATCTTAAGCTAGCCCTCCAGGCGTCACATGGGGAATTCCCCAAAATAGTAATTGCACCGGGTGATATAGAGGAATCTCTCGTACTCACAAGTACAGCTCTAGATCTGGCTGAAAGATATCAAGTTCCTGTCATAGTCCTAGTAGATAGGTACATAGTTGAAAGTTATAAGGCTATAGATTTCCCAAATATTACCCCACTATTTGAGAGGCACTATGTAGTGGAGGAGAGGGATGTGATATTCAAGAGGTATGCTATCACTGAAAGCGGAATATCTCCTTTTGCAATTCCAGGGATGGGTAATGCACTAGTTAAGGTGAATAGCCTAGAGCACGATGAGTATGGCTTCTTCGTGGAAGAGGAGAAAGCCGTAGAGTCTATGATAGAAAAGAGACTTAGAAAGATGAGCACTATATACAGAGATTTAGGAGAATCCGATATAGCAGCTAAGACATATGGTAATGGTAGAGAAGTTATAGTAAGCTGGGGATCTACAAAAGGTCCCATACTAGAAGCTATGAACATACTAGAGAGCAAAGGTCTTAAGATGAAGTATTTACAAGTAATCTTGCTAGCACCCTTTCCCAAAGATAAAATACGTAGGTTATTAAGAGGTTGTGAAAGAGTCTTAGTAGTTGAGAATAATGCGACAGGACAGTTCGCCAATCTATTAAAGGAGTATCTGGATGCAGAGATAATCTCTCTATTAAAGTACAATGGAAGACCCTTTTACCCTGAGGAAATTGCAGAGAGAGTAGAGGAGGTGGTAAGAAAATGAGTATCAGTAGACTTCGTACCCACGTGAAAATCACATGGTGTCCAGGATGTGGAAATTTCGCGATAATGAACGCCTTTATAAGAGCTATTCTGGAGCTAGAATTTAAGATAAAGGACATAGTCGTTATTACTGGTATAGGATGTCATGGTAGGCTTCATGAATACCTAAGACTTAATAGCTTCCACACGATTCATGGTAGAGTATTACCACTAGCTATTGGTATAAAGCTAGCTAATAAGGATCTACTAGTAATCGGTTTTTCAGGCGATGGTGACGCTTATGCCATAGGTATAAACCACTTTATACACGCTGCTAGGAGGAACGTGGATATAAAGTATATAGTACATAATAACATGGTATTTGGATTAACAAGGGGACAAGTATCTCCTACAAGTCCCCTTGGACTAAAGACCAAGTCTACGCCTGAAGGAAACTTTGTAAGACCCATAAACCCAATAGCATTAGCTCTAATAGCTGGTGCTACATTTGTAGCGAGAGGCTTTACAGGCGATATAGAGCATCTAACTACAGTACTTAAACAAGCACTACTACACAGAGGATTCGCTTTTATAGACATACTTCAACCATGTGTTACCTTCTATAATACACTACCTATGTTAAGGAGGAAAGTTTACAAATTGGAGGAAAGTGGACATGATATCTCGAATTTTGATGAAGCCATGGATAGAGCTTTAGAATCTGATAAAATACCCATTGGAGTATTCTACAAAGTAAGGAGACCTACTTTTGAAGAACAGATACCACAGCTTAAGGGTAAGCCTATGAGCTTCAGAGATATCGAGATGGAGAGAGTTTTAAAATTCGTGGGTAAACTGGTATGATTTCCTAGATCTACTATAGAAGTTATATAGACTACATTTCTCATTAGACTGTTGGTAGATATGTACAATGGAGTATTAGACTACTTGCCCCATATTAAAGACTATAAGGCTAAGAGAGTTTCAAGCTGGGATAGAACAGGTGGTAACGAAGACTACATAAGCATAGAGAAAGGAGATACCGTCACTATAGCTGAGATAAAAGGTCCTGCTGTAATTAAGCATATCTGGATAACTATAAGCTGTAAGGATGTATACTACCTGAGGAAGATACTATTTAGGATGTACTGGGATGGAGAAAATAAACCAAGTGTGGATACGCCTATAGGAGATTTCTTCGGAATAGGTCACGGTATAGCTAAGCACTTTGCCTCACTACCTCTTACTATGACGTGTGATAAGGGATTCAACTGCTACTTTCCCATGCCCTTTAATGATAGAGCTGTAATAGAGATAGTCAATGAATGCGACGTAGAAATAGAGAAATTTTACTACCATATCGACTACGAGGTACATAGAAGAGAGTGGAATGATGTAGGATACTTCCATGCTAAGTGGAGGAGAGAACTTACCAGAGCCTGCGAGGAAAAAATCAATCTCACAGGAGATGACAACTACCTTATATTATACGCTGAAGGTCGTGGTCACTATGTTGGCTGTATTTTGAGTATACATGGCTTAAGACCTGGATGGTGGGGTGAGGGTGATGATATGATATTTATCGATGGAGAGAAGTGGCCCCCCTCTCTACATGGAACTGGAACTGAGGATTATATAGGTTCAGCTTGGGGTTTTAATAGGGAATTTTATTTCCCTCTTCACGGGTTTCCATTAAAGGGTCATGAAGATTGGACGGGTTATCACTCCATGTACCGTTTTCATTTAGAATCTCCAATACCTTTTACAAAGTCTATTAAGGTAACTATAGAGCATGGTCATGCAAACGACAGAGCAGACGATATCTCGAGCGTAGCCTATTGGTATCAAATCGAACCTCACATAGACTTCGCTCCTATGCTACCTGTAGAAAAGAGAATACCGCTCCCACTTAAATCACGAAGAGATATGCTGGAGGAGATAATTGAAGAGATAAAAAGTGCAGAGCCACATAAGTTGAAAGAAGAACCTTGGAAATACACACACTATTTAGTCACACTAGCAAGAGATGCCGTGAAGACTAGAGGAGTAGATGCTGTAGTGAGAGAACTAATCGAAGAAATCCTTCTCTCAGCACTGAAAAGAGGAGATATGGAAGCCGTTAGAAGAGAGCTAGTGAACATAGGATCTAGACTCTTAAATATGCTTAAATGACTATCCATGATCCAGAGTAATTTTTAAATCTTTATAGAAGTATAGTGAAGACATGAAAGTGGTAGAGGTATTGGTATTGATAATTGCTATCATAGTTATAATTATACTGGTAGTACCCTTTTACACTCCTCCGAGGACCTTGATATCTAAGCCGGCTCCTGATTTTGAATTTACAGATATAGAGAATAATAAGGTTAAATTGAGCGACTTTAAAGGTAAAGTTGTACTTATAGACTTCATGACCACATGGTGTGGACCATGCAGAAAGCAGATAGAGATACTCAAAAAGCTCTGGCCTAAGTACAAGGATAAAGGAGTGGTCTTCATGAGCATAAGCGTATCAGAGCGTGATCGAGAGCGTTTACCTAGATTTTCACTTGAATATGGTATTGAGTGGATAATAGGCGTATGTAGTGAGGCAGGAGTAAAATACGGTATTACAGCTATTCCAACACTTGTAGTAGTAGATGAGGATGGCAGAGTTGTCTTCAAGCATACTGGAGTGCTTAATGCTGATGATTTGATCAAGATTATAGACAAAGTGCTTGAGGAATAGTTATGGATTCAGGAATACTTGTGCTAGCATTTTCAGCTGGTATAGTAACATGTTTCTCTCCTTGTACACTACCTATGCTACCAATATACATAGCCTATCTCATAAGACTGAGAAAAGGGTCGGAGGCCACAATCTTAACAGTCTTGAAAATAGGATTAGTAGTGAGTATAGGCTCAGCTGTACTTATGATATCACTAGGACTTATAACTTCAGTACCCCTTTCGAGTATTCTAGAGATTTTCGATTACCTTAGACTATTGCTAGTAGGTATTCTTCTATTGATGGGAGTTATATTCTTTACACCACTAGATCTTACACTACATATATCAATACCCTCTAAAGTAAAGTCCCTTCAAGTATTTCCGTTAGGATATGGTCTATTGTATGCACTAGCTTCATTACCATGTGCCTATCCTATATTTATAATGATAGTAGTAGTTGCGGCTACTACACAACTATTCTTACCAGTAATACTGCTTTATACACTAGGCTTCTCACTTTCTATCATTATGATTACATTCGTTACAGTGAAATCAACAGATTTACTGATGAGATTATATAATATACCTTATGTTTGGTTAAAAAGGGCTAGTGGTGTACTACTCATAACTTCTGCTGTGTTACTACTACTTCCAAAATAGTAACCTATGAGTTAATATGCGATTGATAGTTAGGGATCATGTTATGAACTCCAAAAGATTGGTTATCAAAGTATTCGAAGGAGAGGGAGAGGAGGTAGTGCCACTTCATATAGAGTCTGACTGTAAGAATGAGGAGGCGCTTCTTGGGGATATAGTGGGTGTAGGGGCTAAAGTTGTAGAGTGGAGAAAGTTCTACAGGAAAGGTGGTCCCTTTGCTAGAAGACCCCATGAAAAATTATCAGTATGGATCAATAGGGTAAATTTAGAGGAATATGAGTGGCCTGAGGTAGATGAAGTAGTCAGATATGCTGTTGAAGTTTTTGAAGAAAGAGCTAAGAAGTACTCTGAAAGTAAGTTTATAGTGTACAAGGTATTGGGTCCTACTGAGACCTCCGAGTCTTTCTTTACAAGAGGTCTGAGTAGAATACGTACTAGTCTTAATCAAGTAGTTCATGAGTTCGGATTCGCTACATTTTTACTCCTTAATGTCAAAAAGGCCTGTAAATTATTTAACAAGATCTCAAGATATGTACTTGAACTGATAAAGGCTGGTGCAGAGATAGAGTATGTAGATGCTGTAAGAGTAGCAGATGATGTAGCGACTTATGGGAGACTGCTATATCCGCAATGGTTCATAAAAGAACACTACTTAAAGTGGCATAAAGAGTTCTCTAGAGTAATAAAGAAAAGTGGCAAGTATGCAATTCTACACTGTGATGGAGATATATTGATAAATTCTCTTAGGGAAATTTTCCGAATATATGATGGTATACATCCTCTAGACCTTAGGCCTAGATTTTCTACAAAGGATGCTCGTAGATGGATAAATAGCATAGTAAGGGCTAGAGAAATAGTAGGAAGTAGAGTAGTGTTTTTCACTGGTATTCCTATAGAGTTACTCTTTAATGACAGCATAGGTGTAGAAGATATATACGACATCGTTAGAATGTTTTTAGAAACTCATGGCAGAGAAATGCTAATATTGGCGACAACACATAGTAATTATCCTGGTAGAAGCTATAAAGAGCCTCTTGTAATGCGTAAGCTCGAGGCAATTAATAGATTGAGAAAAGCTAGATAGTCGTCTACATGCTATTCAGACAAATAGATACGAATATTTTAGTGATGTAATTAAGATTCCCGATGGAGCAAATTACTGTGTATACAATAGGTCATTCAAACAGAGAATTAAGTGAATTCATAAATCTACTCAAAGCTTATGATGTCCAAGTACTTATTGATGTAAGGAGATTTCCTACTTCTAAGAAATTTCCACATTTTATCAGAGATAAACTTAGAGATGTACTTGAGGGAGAGGATATAGAGTACTACTGGTTAGGAGATTTACTAGGAGGATTTAGACCTGGTGGTTACAGGAGCTATATGAAGACTAATGAATTTAAAAGAGGAATTCAGAGGTTGATGAAGATAATTTCAAGAGGAAAGACTACGGTCATAATGTGTAAAGAAAAACTCTGGTTTCGCTGCCACCGTAGATTTATATCGGATGTCCTCGTAGAGAAGGGGATAAAGGTAGTACACATAGTAGACATAGGAAAGACCTATATCCATCCAAGATATCGCTTTTTATATCCAAGTAGCTAAATTCATAGGTGGGGGTATCATGTTCAAAATACTGAGTAACCATATCATAGCACCAGAGATCAGAAAAATAGAGATATACGCACCTGAAATAGCAAAAAGAGCCAAAGCAGGTCAATTTGTAGTTATCAGAGTAGATGAGAGAGGAGAAAGAATACCATTAACCCTGGTGGACTGGAATCCAAACAAGGGAAGTATAACATTAGTATTCCAAGAAGTAGGAGTAACTACCAAGAAACTAGGAAGAGTAAAGAAAGGGAAATATATATTAGATGTTATAGGTCCCCTCGGAAATCCTACTGAAGTTAAGAACTATGGAACTATCGTAGGTGTAGGGGGAGGAGTGGGAAATGCGTGTCTACTTCCAGTGATGAGAGAGTTTAAAAGAGCTGGAAACTACACAGTCTCAATGATAGGGGCTAGAACAAGTGAGCTACTAATACTAGAGGACGAACTGAGTGAGGTGAGCGATGAGCTATACATAGCTACAGATGATGGTAGTAGAGGATATAAGGGCTTCGTAACAGATCTCTTGAAGAGATTTTTGGAAAGAAGACGTCCAGATCTTGTGTATGCCGTAGGCCCTACCATAATGATGAAGGTAGTATCAAGTATAACCAAGCCCTATGGTGTAAAAACTATAGTAAGTCTAAACCCCATAATGGTGGATGGTACGGGAATGTGCGGTGCATGTAGAGTAATTGTAGGTGGCAAGCTTAGATTCGCCTGTATAGATGGTCCTGAGTTCGATGGACATCAAGTGAACTTTGACGCTCTAATGAACAGACTTAGAATGTATAAGGAAGAAGAAGAACTAGCTCTATCTTTACTCGAAAAGAGTATAAAGAGGTGAGAATTATGGTATCAAGAAGATCTGTACCAGTAAGGAAACTCAGTCTAGATAAAAGACTTAAAACCTTCGAGGAGGTTGTACTCGGCTATACAGAGAGTGAGGCTCTAGAGGAGGCTAAGAGATGTCTAAAATGTAAACTTGAGCCTTGTAGTAAAGCATGTCCACTGAATATAGACATCGCTAAGTTCGTAGAATATATAAAAGAGCGTAGGTTCAAGAAAGCTCTAGAGGTAATACTTGAAAAGAATCCATTTCCCGCCATAACAGGTAGAGTATGCCCTCAGGAAGTCCTATGTCAAAGAGACTGCACCCTACGTAAGTTAGGAGATCCCCTAGCTATAGGTAAGCTCGAAAGATTCCTAGGTGACTATCAGATAGAGAATAATATCATGGATCTAAAGGTTCCGGAGAAGGTGAAAGGGAAAGTAGCTATAGTTGGATCAGGTCCAGCTGGACTTATGGGGGCGGTGGAACTAAGGAAGTTGGGTTACGAAGTGACAATATTTGAAGCTCTACATGAGGCGGGAGGAGTAATGGTCTACGGAATACCGGAATTTAGACTTCCAAGAAGAGTATTGAGATTCTACATAAATTACGTTAAAAAACTAGGAGTGAATATAGTACTCGATTCAGTAATTGGAAAAATATTTACTATAGAAGAACTGTTGAGAGACTATGATGCTGTATTATTAGCCACAGGAGCAGGAACTCCTAAGTTCCTAAATATACCCGGAGAAGAGCTAAATGGTGTATACTCGGCTAATGAATTTCTTATAAGAATAAACCTAATGAAGGCATATAAATTTCCATACTATGATACCCCTATAAAGCTCGGGAAAAGAATAGCTGTCGTAGGCGGTGGTAATACAGCAATGGATGTATCGAGAATAGCTTTAAGATTAGGAGTAGAGGAGGTCATAGTACTATATAGGAGAACAGAAGCTGAAATGCCTGCTAGAAGGGAGGAGGTCGAAAATGCAAAGGAGGAAGGAGTAAAGTTTATGCTCCTAACACAGCCAATAGCACTAATAGGCGATGAAAACGGATGGGTTAGAAAGGTCAAGTGTATTAAAATGAAGCTAGGTAAACCCGATGCCAGTGGTAGACGTAGACCTATTCCCATACCAGGTTCAGAGTTCGATGTAGAAGTAGACAATGTTGTCATAGCCATAGGTGCTGAAGTAAACAAACTCATACAGAGAACTACTCCAGATCTAAAGGTCGATAGAAAAGGACATGTAATAGTGGATGAATACGGTAGAACTTCCATAGAAAGGGTATATGCAGCTGGAGATGTAGTTACAGGTGCGGCTACCGTGATAGAGGCTCTAGCAGCCGCTAAAAAAGTTGCACACACCATACACAGGGATCTCCACGGTGGGGACTAAAGATAGAGTAGGCTATGTATTTGTGTGAGTCTCTTCTCATTAAAGTCGAGGCCTCTGCATTTAGGGTTTTATACTTTTTATTTGGATGAGATCTTACTACTGAAGTGTTTGACCTGAATGTCATTTTTAAGGTGATTTGTAGGGCTCCCTATTCCATCATCCTATTGGACTCATTATCTGATGAGTCATTCCCTTAACTTAGAAAAGAAGTATTCAAGTCTATTACCTAAACAATTCATCCATAACTAAAATTTCTTACAGAGTTTTTATAACAGAATTCTGTCGAACTTAATGTCCAGTATAAATCTTTTCAGTTTCGGACTGAGTTTAAAGTCTACTGTATTTATGACGGTAATCTCTTATGTCAAGGAATGTTTTCATGGTCTTAAATTTACTGAAATACTCAAGATTTATTAGTAATACTATAGCCCATCTTTAAGGCGGTAGTATGAGTACCATATATATGATCGATTTCATACTTAAGGAGTTAAAAGCCGAGGCCAGTCCCGTAAATAAACTTAGGAAGCTACTGAGAACTACTGGAATAGAAGATGTTATTGAGAAAGGGGACTATGTAGCTGTTAAGATGCACCTAGGCTCTAGAGGAGGTTTTAGGATAATAAGACCGCCCTTTGTGAGAGAGGTAGTTGAGGAAGTTAAGTCTCTAGGAGCATATCCATTTATAACCGACACATGTAGACCACCCTCACTTGAATACCTAGAGATTGCTAACATAGAGGGTATAAATCCACTCTCTGTAGGTGCTCCTGTGATAATAGCCGACGGCCTTAGAGGTAATGACTTTAGAACTGTAAGTGTAAACGGAGAGGTTATTAAGGAAATAGAGGTAGCATCAGCTATAGCGGAGGCGGATTCAATGATAGTACTAACTCATGTTAAGGGGCATAGGATGACAGGGTTTGGTGGAGCAATAAAGAACGTAGGTATGGGATGTGTCTCCAAAAAAGGAAAGAGAAGGGTACATGAAAAACTAGGTGGAGAGCCTCCTATGTGGATTGAAGAGAAATGCGATAAATGCAAAGCATGTGTAAAAACATGTGATCATGGTGCTATAAGTATGATTGGGGGAGTAATAGAAATAGATACGGAGAAATGTGTGAAGTGCTATAGATGTGTGTGGATATGCCCCAATAGAGCGTTAGTATGGTCCCCTATAGGGATAGATAGATTCATAAAAGCTCTAATAGAGGCCACTGCAGCTGTACTAAGCACATTTGAAAGGAACAAAGTGATGTTTTTAAACTTCGTATGCGATGTTACCTTTGCATGTGACTGCCCTCCTTGGTCTACTAATCCTATAATTCCAGATAGAGGTATTTTAGCCTCTAGAGATATAGTCGCCATAGACAAAGCCTCATTAGATCTAATAGATAAATGTGAAGGTATACCTGGTCAAATAGGTCCAGGAAAAATACGTAGTATACCCAAGGGCATATCTAAATTTCTCGAAATCCATGGTATAGATCCCTATCTTCAAGTAAAGTACGCTGAAGATTTAGGATTAGGAAATAGTAAATACGAACTATACAAATTATAAATGCATGACCGAAAACCTAGTGCTCTAACCTAGTACATTGTAGACCCACACCTTAAAGTATAGCTAGATGAAGAGACTAAAGTGATATATGGTATTTTGAGTTCTCTATGCTCTGTATAACTTTATATATAGCTGAGTGGTGTTATAGTGTGATTAGATGGTTAAAGTAACTAGAGATGATGTAATCAATAAATTGAAAGAAGTTTACGATCCTGAAATCCCTATAGTAAACATAGTAGACCTAGGATTAATTTATAATGTCGATGTGAGTGAGGAGGGAGATGTGCATATCAAGATGACTATGACTACACCTATGTGTCCTATGGCGGGATTTATCCTAAAGTACGTAGAAAACGAAGTGAAAAGAATTCCGGGAGTTAGAAATGTGTCCGTAGAACTGGTTTGGGATCCTCCATGGACCCCTGAGAGAATGTCTGAGAAAGCTAAAAGACTTCTGGGTCTTAAATAAATGAACTAGTATAGCTCATTTAACTTACAGTCTAACATCCGTATACAATTAATTATTGCCTTTTTCTGCCAGTCTTCTAGCACATTTTCCTTTGTATGTATTTCTAGTAATCTCTTAGCAATTCTCTTGCTATTCTTCAAATGGACTCTTACGTCTCCTGGTTCGTATTCAATACCAGTAAGCAGTAGATCCTGTCTAGCAGACCAGTCACCGGGCTGATCCATACCCGGTACGTAGTATGGTAAGCATTTTCTGAGGATTTTCTCAGAAGTAATAGCTCCTAGAAACTTAGTACCTAGTCCTGCTGTATAGTAACTTTCATCTATACCATAGAGCACCATGTCGTACTCATTGTATGCTAGGGATGCTATATCAACTAGGGCTATAGCATAAACTCTCCGGATACCTAGTTTAGAGATTTCCTTAGTTATTCTACGTAGAGCTGATAGTGTCATAAAACCATAGAGTACTAGCTCCTCAACCTTCGTATCAATAGATCTGCATACTTTTATTAATTCTCTAAGTGAAGTTACTGAGGTCCTACCTGTGGCCTCTGTATCAGGCTTCAGTAGTAATACACTCTCGCCCTTAGGTAGGCTACTAAAATCCGTGTAAATTACCTCTAGCCGACGTACTGCTAGATGGTTCCTAAAGGATGGTTCTATGTATCTGGGCCTCAGATAGACTTCACTCAAATCATATCCACTATTAGTAAGTGCTTTGTGGAGCACATAGCCAGGTCCTGCTCTGAGGACATGCTGAAAAACTATTCTGCCTTCCCACTCTTTAAGATGAACTATAGTCTCTATTAAGTCTACAATTTTCATAGCTAATTTCTCATTCAATTTCAGGAAATCGCTACCTACTACATAAGGTTTACATGCCAACGATATAGCCTCGTATGAATCAACTATATAAGTTTCACATGAGTTAAGTGTATAGTTCTTTACATAGTAGAGTGTCATATCATTCTTAGAGATTACCTCCTCTATACCATCCACATTTACATTAAAAGTTTCAATTACATACTCTAGTTCCCTATCTCCTATTTTGATCTCCAAGGTTTCACCATCGAATTATAGACATTGGGAATAAAAGCTTCTTGTCCGGCTAATCCGTACGTGATATAAAGTATACATGTCTTCTACTATCTCTTGCATCCGGCATTTTAGCTACTAGTCCATTCTTGGATAGTATAGAGATAGCATATCTTACAGTTCTTAACGGTAGCATGCTTTTATCTGCTATCTCTTTTTGAGTTAGTGGTCCTTCGTATTCCAGGATCTTATAGACTAGTTTGGCACTTGGGGGCATCTTCAGAAGTTCTTCAGCTAATTTAATCTTCTTGTATAACCTACTACTTATACCTAGTACTTTATCGAAGGTAATCATATTTACTCTTCTTCTTAGTGTGCATATTTTGATCTCCTCACCTACAGGAACTCTATCTATACCATCAGCTATCACCTCCACTTTAGAGCTACTATGAATAGCTCTTATAGTTACAATAGCATTACTAGGGATAATAAGTGACCTTCTAGAGGGATCGAGGGAATTTACTGGAGTGGTTATCAGTGCGTCTACTGTTGGTAGCATAAGAGGCCCACCTGCTGAGAGAGAGTAGGCTGTAGATCCTATAGGTGTTGCTACAATTATACCGTCTCCGTGATCTCTCCATATGAATTCGTCGTTTACAAGTAGTTCATATTCCATTAGTGTAGCACTTCTGCTAGGGAATACTGCAATCTCATTAAGTGCCTTAATGTCAATTCTTCCATCTATATTAGCACTTAGTACTTGTAGTGGTTCTATTCTATACTCATTCTTTAATAACCTATCTATGACGGTATTCAACTCTCTCGCTGGTATAGATGTTAAAAATCCTCCATTCTCCAGTACACTTACTGTTAATATGGGAGTTTCTGGAAAGTTAAGCCTATGTAGCATTTTGAGTACTGTACGATCAGTTCCCACAATAAATATGAAGTCGTATTTCAGTGGATCTATTCCATCTCTTATAAAATCTACTTTCATATTATGCTCTAGTATCGTCTTTTTGATTTCTTTCTCGAGCTTACTATAGTACTCGGTACATAGTAGTACCCTACGTTTCGTATTCATGTCAATACCTCGAGTACAAATAGTAACCTCGCTCTATGTTCATGTTCCACTATCTAATATGCTTATTCCTTTTAAGAGTGATAAAATGGAGTTCATCGAGAGGAGTATGAGTAGGAATGTAAATGTCTACAGGGTAAGATATCACTATCACCACATCTTTGAAGAAAAAGCTATTAGGATTACGAATGCTATTAATAGGGTATCAGCATGAGTACAAAGTTCTCTGTTGGAATATGGGCTTTAGGTCCTTGTGCAGAGAGATTCGT
Source organism: Thermoprotei archaeon (assembly GCA_003650785.1). Lineage (GTDB taxonomy): Archaea > Thermoproteota > Thermoprotei > Thermofilales > B20-G17 > B20-G17. The sequence goes on from QMRW01000001.1 coordinate 25,356, forward strand.
ACCAACTGGTTACAGACCTGAGATTCCCATAGCTGAGCGCTTTAAAATGCTTTCTCAAATTGAAGACCTAAGGGGTGTTGAACTGCACTATCCAACAGAGGTTCCCTCAATTGAGGAGGTAGAAGAGCTGAGTAAGAAATATAATCTTGCAGTAGTGGCACTACCAGTCCACTTATTTAATAAGCCAAAGTGGAAGTATGGAAGCTTATCAGCTCCAGATGAGAAAACTAGAAGAGAGGCTATTGAACTTATCAAAGAGACCATGGATGTAGCAAAGAAATTCAACAGTATTGTAATAATATGGCCTGGACAGGATGGATTCGACTATCCATTCCAGGTAGATTACAGAGAACACTATAAGAACTTTGTAGAAGGACTCAAAGAATGTTGTGAATACAGACCTGAAGTAAAAATAGCGCTAGAGTATAAGATGACAGAGCCTAGACTAAGGATACTAGCTGGTACTATAGGAATTTGCCTTACAATAGTAGAGGATGTAGGTTACGATAATTTAGGAATAAATATAGATGTTGGACATGCCCTCCTAGCTTATGAAAATATGGCTCAAGCTATAACTTTAGCAGCTATGAAGGGTAAGTTATTCCACATACACTTAAATGACTGTTTTAGGAGGACTGACGATGACTTAATAGTAGGCTCTGTACACTTCTGGGAGACTCTAGAACTATTTTACTGGTTGAAAGAAGTAAAGTATGATGGATGGTACTCGCTAGATCTATTTCCATATAGAGAGGATCCCATAGAGGCTGTCAGACAGAGTATAGAGAATATCAAGTTCTTCATGAAACTAGTTGAAGTAATCGACAGAAGAAAGGATGAGCTCAGAGAAGTATTTAGAACATATAATGCTATTAGGGGAGTTAGATTCCTTTGGAGTGTTCTTAAAGAGGCAGTAAAGGAGAGTTAGAAGGGAGTTCGATTAATAACTTATTTTTTTAGAGTTTCAACTCAGTTCCCGTGTTGAAAGACAGCTTATACAGGCTTTAGGAGAAAGAGTGGGAAGAGTGGTTTTAATTGCTTTTTAACTAATTTAAAACTAGCTTCTCTAAACCAGGTCATAAGCTCATCAAGTGTAGGAAGAAGTTTCGCACCCATTAGGTATACGACAATATGTCCCTTATGGAATTCTGGAGCTATTGTTTGCATAATGCAAAACCTTCCTTGAGCTTTGAGTAACATTCTCACATTCTTCAACAGTACTGGAGGTTCGTCACACCAGTGGAGTACGTTTATCATAAAAGCTGCGTCGAAAACTCTTTTCCCCAAGTATTTTATCATATTCTCTCCTTTACATGGGAAGAACTCTACTCTATCCACATCTAAGCCCATGACCCGTATGTAATGTCTAGCTATTTCAAGAGATACACTGTCAGGATCCACAGCTACTACTCTCGTTTTTGTGAACTTTAGTAAGACAGCTGTAGACAATCCCATACCTGCTCCTACGTCAAGTACAATACTATTTTCTGGTAACTTATTGAAGCCAGCCCACATCACTGCATATGAGCGTAGTAGCATGTAGCCCGAAGCTTCCAGGAACTTTAGAAAGATCGACTTGGATTCCCTCCTTAACCACATGTATTTCTTTTCTCCAGTTTCAAGACAGTGAGGTAAAGTCTCTATGACTCGATCAATTATAGGAATTATCTCGTTGACATACCTACTAGATACGGATGGTGAATTAGGCGACGGAAGTTTAATAAAGTATATGTAGTCTCCCCTCTGTCTTACATATCCTCCGGCCTTCAGAGTCTCTATTGTAATAACTACGGTATCCCTATGATACTTGCTTAAGAGATCCGGAATTCTTGCGTACCTCTTTCCCTCTTTAAGTTTGAAAGCATCGTCTAACCATCCAGAATCTTCTAATATACTTGCTGTCTTCCACTGTATATATCTCATGGATTCTTTAATCGCTTTTCTAATCTCCCTATAGGGTATTACTAGAATTGCTCTCTCAGGAGTCCCTGGTATCAGTGTCTTTATGAAGAACTTAAGTGGTATTGGCATTGTTCCAGAGCCTCCAATATCTAAACAATTTAATTCAATAAATAATCTTCCTAATAAATTCGATTATCGGACATTTCTTTTTCACCATTTTCTTCACTGTAGATATCGTACACAGGCTCTTCATGTCGATTACATACAAAATGGATTTACATTCCCTCATCGATTACGTGAATTCTATGACATAGATAGATATGATAGAAGTGCAGTGATAATATTGAAGTATGTAAATTCTCTAATTATAGTGAGGTACAGGGATATGACAGTATTTAGACTAGGTGTTAACAACTGTTTTGCAGTAAAGCGTTGGCCTGAACCTAGAGCTTGGACTGAAATAGTAGCTACTAAATTAGATGTTAAGTACGTTCAATTCTCATTCGATTTACTAGATCCTAGATCAAAGGATCCTGCACTCACATCTATGATTACTGAAATCAGGGACACTATCAGAGACTATGGCATAGTGATACATAGTACATTCACAGGCTTAGCTGCGTATAGCTTTAATCTGCTCATGCATCCTAACCCGCTAATGAGATACGACGCACTAGACTGGTATATATCGGCTATAAGAGCTACTAAAGAGATGGGAGTAGAGAGTACGGGAGGACACCTAGCTGCTATGAGCTGGGAGTACTTCATTGATGACACAAAGAGAAAGTACATAACCGAAATACTCCTGGAGAATATACGACTGTTATCCCATGCAGCTAGATCCTACGGATTAAAGTCGATATTATGGGAGCCTATGCCCGTAGTCAGAGAGCCTCCCTACACTATTAACGGAGCCAAGATCCTATTAAGGAGAGCCAATGAGAAAGCTGGAGTTCCTGTAAAGCTATGTATAGACTTAGGGCACTCATGTGCTTGGAAATATGAATCTAAAAGAGATCTAGATCCCTATGCTTGGCTTGAGGAACTGGGCTCGGAGTCTCCTGTTATACATGTACAGCAAACTGATGGAAAGGCTGATAGACATTGGCCCTTCACAGAGGAATACAACAAAATGGGAATAATAAAACCTGATAAAGTACTAGAGGCAATTGAGAGATCGGGAGCAGAAGAGGTACTATTAGCTCTGGAGATAATACACCCATTCGAGGAGAGAGAAGAAAAAGTCTTAAATGATATGATAGAGAGCGTAAGATATTGGAAAGAATATGTATAATTTTTGAAAAAATCTATGATAAATCTTTCATCATTCTAAATATTTCCTCATTGGCTTCGTATACTTTCAAGAATACTCTATAATATTTGTCATATAGCTTAGTCATTTTCTCATCTGGTTGTGTTATTTCTGTTATCTCAAGCCATTCTTTGATAACTTCGTATTTCTCTATAGTCCTAGTTCCCACACCCGCCAGAAGTGCGTCTCCATAGGGTGCACCAACACTTTCAGCTATGTAGATCATAGGCATACCTGTTACACTTGCTATTATAGTACGCCATAGACCTGATCTAGCTCCGCCGTCTACGAGTATTACTTTCTTCAAAGGTATACCTGCATTCTTGGCTGTTTCTAGACAGTACCTTACAGCATAGGCTACACCCTCTAAGATAGCCCTATAAATGTGAGACTTTGTGTGATACGTAGTTAGTCCTATTAGCATACTTCTTACATATTCATCCCACCAGGGTGCACGTTCGCCTACACTCATATGGGGTAAAAATATCAGACCATCACTACCTGGAGGTACTTTAGAGGCCTCTAGATCCAGTATACTATAAGCGCTTATTCCTATCTGTCCAGCCATAATTTTCTCTAATCTACCTAGTTCATCTCTAAAGAATCTCACACAGGCTCCAGCAGTAGTTATACCAGCGAAAGAGTAGAGCTTCTCCGTATCATATGCCACATGGGGGTAGTTAACAAGCTTAGGAGATAGCCTCAGCTTATCTTGGATTATACCAATGCACATAGAGGTTCCCAACATGGCTCCTACTTCACCATCCTCTAGTGCACCCACACTGAGTGCACTCACAGGAGCATCTATACCTCCAGCCGATACAGGAGTTCCCCTTGCTAAACCTGTCAGTCTAGATGCCTCCTCTGTGATCTCTCCTACAATATCCTTTGACATTACAATCTCCTCTGGTAGATATTCTACTGGTATACCCAGAGCGTTCAACATCTCTTCAGACCACTTCCTCTTATGTATATCAAATATTCCACCATAGTTACCAGCTGAACTGTAGTCTACGCTTATTTCTCCAGTTAATTTATATATAATGTAGGCATTTGGAGTCATTAGCTTGTATATTCTCTTCCATATCTCTGGTTCATTGAACTTTATCCAAAGCATCTTAGTGTAGCCATAATAAGGATCAATAGTGTTTCCAGTTATCTTAAATATCTCCTCTTCTCCTATATTCTTTCTAACCCACTCACATTCCCTAGTGGCTCTTCTATCCATCCATATTATGGCAGGTCTAAGTGGCTTCATATCTCTATCACATGGTATTCCAGATCCTCCATAGAGCCCCGATATACATATACCAGCTATCTCCTTTACATCTACTTTAGATATCTCTATAGCCTGTCTTATGGTCTCTACTACAGCATTAAACCATACCGAGGGCCATTGTTCAGCCCATCCAGGTTTTGGAGTTATCACTCCATATTCCTTGAATGTTGAGGCTAGTACTTTTCCGCTTGTATCCACTATGACAGTCTTAGTACCGTAAGTTCCAATGTCACATCCGACTAGGTACGTCATCAGTAGTTATAGGTATAATAGCTAAAAACGGTTTTCATAGGTTAATTGAGTTATGACAGTATCAGTTAATCTTAGCCCTACTTGTAATTTCATGAGTATACGCTCAGGATGTGTCCTCCATAATACCAATAGTAAGTGGGGTTTTAGTATTTTAGTTGCTAGAAGAGCGTAGAATGAAGATAAAGGTAGTAGTATTCCTATAAAAGGATGGAGATTAGTTCACCTTGGGGCTGACACTTAGTATTTTGATAGAGATCAGAAAGTTATTGGAAAGTATGTGCAGATAAATTATTAATATACTGTATTTGTTTATCGCTTTTAGGAGGGATCAGTGTTATATTGGTCTAACAAATCCCCACTTCTCAAGCGCTCTCTTCAACTCCTTGTACTCCTCGGCATATTCGTCTAGTGGTATTCCCCTTAAAGACGCTTCTATAGACTGTAGCACTGCCATTGCACCAGCCCTAGGACCATCAGGGTGTCCTATGACTCCGCCTCCTACCTGAAGCACTAAATCCTTACCAAGAACTCTTATAACCTCGGGTATATTTCCTGGATGTAACCCCCCTGAGGATACTGGTACTGCTGGTTTGATATGGTACCATTTTTGCTCTAAGTGGTACCTATCCTCTTTATCGGGTTTAAAGTGGGACTCCCTTAGTATTCGTGCACGATTTATGACATCTATAGTTTTCGCCTCAAGTTTCCCTACTTCTGGTGTTCCTATATGGAGTTGGTCAAGTCCTATGAGCCTGTAGAGTTTCGCTAGGGTGAACATGGAGACTCCATGATATGGGTTTCTCGTAAAGGCAGCATGAAAAGCTCTATGAGCATGTATTGCTAATCCGTACTCCTCCGCTAAATCTCTGATATATGTTAATGATGCCCAACCTGTTACCACAACGTCAACCATTATGTAAGGATTACCGTAATCGGCAACAAGTTTTAATCTCTTCTCCATTTCCTTAATATCGGCAGTTATATTGGCAAACCAGACCTTCCTCTCACCTGTCTCGCTTTCTACTCTGTCTATTATCCTCATTATTGACTTTGCACGTGCTTCAAACCTGCAGTAGCTGGGACTTGCTAAATTTTCATCATCCTTAATGTAGTCAAGTCCTCCTGATAAGATTTCGTAAGCGAGTTTTTCCACTTCTTCAGGAGAGTAGCCTACTTTTGGCTTAGGTACCGTTCCGACAATAGGTCTTTCGTATACCTTGAATATCTCCCGAATACCGTTGATACCCTTGGAAGGCCCCTTGAAGTGTTTTATAAAGTCGTATGGCATGTATATGTCCTCAACTCTAAGATTCTTAACTCTTCTCATTCCAAATATATTACCTGCCACTGAAGCTAGGAAGGCTGGTAAATTTCCTTCTTCAAATAACTCTAAAGGATAAGCTACTTTGACTATGTGAGATCCATTGCCCAGGTCGGTAAATTCATAGGCTTTACCCATAAGTTTGTTCAATCTCTCCTGTGAATACCATAAGTACAATGTAGTCCATGTACCTACGCTACTCTCTGCAGCGATACCACCAGCTGCATCCTCTATAGAGAAGCCTTTAGCGGGAGTTACTCTGAATACCACTATGACGTCTTTCTCGGGATCTGGAACATAGTCCTTTTTTACAAAAGCCGGATAGGGTTCAAACTTCTTGGACATACAGGCACCTTTCTCGTATAAGCCAGTTCTTTGATATAAACCTTGCTCGATGGAAGAACCCTAGTGTACTCCTTATTCTTTAAAGTTCTAGCTAAATACTAAATTCATCATAATTTCAAGGTTTTAATGTTTCTTACTTTTTCCTACACCAGCTGGTATACTTAGTTTCCTAGTTTAGGATATTTCATTTTTATCTATATGTCTACTTGGTAGTTAGAATTCGTATATCCATTTACCGTACTTCCTATCTATTATCGGTCTTCTAGCCGCTAATACCCAGAGATACTTCATTTCGAAACCAGGTGCTACTACATTAGGATGAAATCCCCTAGGTATAGTCACTATGTCGCCCTCTTCCACTACATAGCACCTTCTATTACTGGGATCAGTATAGACAAATTGAATACCATAGCCAGGTTTAGGCAGTCTATAAAATACATAGAACTCTTCTAAAGTATCACCATGATCATGAGGAGGCCAACTGGACCAGTTACCAGGCTTGACCCATGTATAACCAGCTAATATCCTGGATGCCTTAACATCCTCCGTTATCATATCAAAGACTTCACGTAGACTACTCTCCTCACCCACTATTCTATGTCTCCTCCTATCTTCAACAATACTCCTAAATGGTATGAGTACGGGTTCAGTATCTATATTGCTTGGTGCACTGCTTAGTGCAAAGTGTACTGTATCTACTCCTATAAATCTCACTTTATGTCTTCGGGGCACATATATCATATCATGTTCACCTAGCCTATACTCACTTCCTCCGATCTCTATAATACCTCTGCCTGAATAGCTACATATCATGAATTCTTTATCTGAAGTATTCAACATGTACTCTCTATCCCTGCTTAGTATTAGTTCTCCGTATGTAAGTAGGTCTAGGTCACTATTTTCTGGACTCACTATCTCTATATACTTATTTTGTTCTCTTCTAGGTTTAAATTTCATGTTCCTAATATGCTGTAGAAATACTTAACTTTAAGTGATTTGTTTCACTAGTAGGTGTTAGAATTGGATGTCAAGAAGGAGGTCAGTAAGGCCATAGTGAGATTACTGCGAGTAACCAGTGATGGCGTATATGTGGATGCTACAGAAATAGCTGAACTACTAAATGTTAATAACAGGAGCATTGTGAGGGAAATAGCTAAAGTACTCGATAGTTTTGAGAGCTTGGGTCTACTGACTAGAATTTATGGAAAGACACTTTCTGATAAAGTATATTTCGTATCAAAGAATTTATTGAAGAAATTTGAAGATATGGTAAGATAGGTGATAGTATGCCCACTCTGGAGATTATAGATCTAGACATAGCTGTTAAGGATAGAGTAATACTAAGAGATGTTAATCTCGAGTTAGAGAGAGGCAAAGTAAGTGTTCTAATGGGTCCTAATGCCTCAGGAAAGACTAGTTTAGCTATGGCAATAGTAGGAAATCCCATGTACAGAGTACTAAAGGGAAGAATACTACTTGAGGGTGAGGATATATTAGGACTACCAATACACGAGAGAGTTAAAAGGGGTATTTCGATAGCTTACCAATCTCCACCAGAAATAAGAGGACTCAAACTATATGATCTACTAAATCTACTAGCTGAAAGGAGAGGAGTTCGTAGAAAGTATGTAGAGGAGGTACTTCATCTACTCAATATAAACTCTCAATTACTTAATCGAGATCTATATGTAGGCTTCTCAGGTGGTGAGAAAAAGAGAATAGAGATGGTTCAAATACTCATATCTAGACCTAAAGTAGCTATATTAGATGAACCAGATTCAGGAGTAGATGTAGACTCACTCAAGCTTATATCCAATGCTATAAGGACTTTATTGAGAGAGGGGACTGCAGTACTATTAATAACTCATTATAGATTAATTCTCCAAGAGATCCCAGCTGATCCAGTATACATAGCTATCAAGGGTCGGGTGAAAGAGTGTGATGCCTCAATAGTACAGATTATAGAGAAATGTGGATATGGATGCATAGAGAGGGGAGTATGTGATGTCGTATGAGCCTAACTGGATGAAAAAGAGGAGAGATTTAGCGAGAAGTTTGATAAATAGATTGCCAGAACCCAAATATGGAGTACACATAGATCTAGATGAATTCCTATATGAGGCTAAGAAATGGTATAGAGTGGAGACTATAGACGATCTTCCTCCAGAAGTTAGAGAAGTACTAAACAGAATGGGATTGTTTAGTAGGAATTCAGCTATACAGGTAGATGGTGATATTGTATATAATGAGCTCAGGAAAAATATACCAGATGGAGTTATTGTTGAAAATATTGAAGCAGCCATCAGAAAATATCCATATATAGAGAATTACTGGTTTAAAACAGTTCCTCTATCACTTAATAAACTGACCGCCATAAATGCTGCTTATAGTAGAGGTGGATTCTTCATACATGTAGGAGAGAAAGTAAGACTGAAGACACCTATACAGGCATGCTTCCTAGTAGCATCCTCCAAGTATGCACAACTTCCTCACAATATACTCATAGCAGAGCCCCACTCTGAAGTACATATACTAACTGGTTGTACCGCACTTACCTTCACGGCATTTTCTCTACATGCTGGTCTCACTGAGATATTTGTAAAGGAAGGAGCTAGAGTGATATATACAATGATCCATATGTGGCCTCCAGGAGTTCATATAAGACCACTAAAAGGAGTAGTTGTAGAGAATGGTGGTGAATTCATAAGTAACTATGTACTACTGAGGGGTGGTGCAAGTCTTCAGGCATTTCCTACAGTGATACTCAGAGGTAGAGCAGCAACTACTTCTACAAGAAGCATAGTGATAGGAACAGATAGTACTGATATAGATTTAGGCAAAGCAGTATACCTCCTGGGAGAGAAGAGTAGTGCTAGACTTATCTCTAGGGCTGTGGCTATGGGAAAATCCAATATCAAAATAAGATTGAAAGCTCTCGGAAAAGCTCATAATGTTAAAGCACATCTAGAGTGTGATGGAATCATAGTAAGCGATGAAGCATCAATAAAAGCTATACCGGAATTAATTGGTCATAGTAAGAATGCCGAATTACACCATGAGGCTTCAATAGGTAAAGTAGCCGAAGAACAACTTCTATACCTTATGAGTAGAGGATTCGAACCTGAAGAGGCTACAGCACTCATAGTAAGAGGCTTTCTCGATCCCTCTGGAATGGGACTTCCGAAACCACTAGAGAGACAAGTAAGGGCTATGGTTAAAATGTTTGTAGAGAAAGCACTCTAATTCTCGAAATTCTGAAGGTAATTAATATTACCTCCTCGCAAGATCTTATAGTTGAATACACATGAAGAAATTCAGCAAAATACTGATAGAGCTATCCAAGTGGGATAGATGTAAAGTTCCTATATACAACGCATGTGCTAGTGGAAAGAGGATTCCAATAATAAAAACTCTACTCTCCTCTATTTGCATAAACGAATGTAAATACTGTGCCCTAAGGAGAGGAAGAGTAGCCCCTAGAGAGAGATGGAACATTAACAAGTTAGTGGATATTACCCTAAAGCTATGGAAAAGAGGATTAATAGAGGGATTATTTCTATCTTCTAGCGTGTACTCAGACCCTGAGGTAGTAGTGGAGGATGAGATCGAAGTTGCTCGAATGCTACGTGAGAGAGGATTCACGGGCTATATACACCTAAGGTTAATGCCGGCTACACCTAAATTCCTCATCTGGGAGGCTGCCGAGGTTGCTGATAGAATAGGAGTTAACTTAGAAAGTATGGATCCGAGCATATTCTATGATATAGCTCCCGATAAGGGGGATTATAGATTAGATCTTCTAGATGTACTAGAAGAGTGTTACAGTATCTGGAGAGAGCTAGGAGGAAGGAGGAATGTACTTAGGGCTGGTGTTGATACTCAAGTGATAATTGGTGTAGGAGAAACTGATGAGACTACGATAAGAGCTACATACGATCTGATCTCTAGATTTAAGTTAAAGCGTATTTACTATAGTCCCTTTGAACCAGTACCAAACACTCCTCTAGAGAAAAGACCTCAATGTCCACAGTACAGAGCTACGCTCCTCTATCAGATCTTCTTTCTGATTCGAGATTATGGTTTTAAACTAGAAGAGATACTACCGTTACTAGATGACCACGGTATGCTTCCTCCTGTAGGCGACATAAAGAAGGAGTATGCTAAGAAAAATCCAGATCTCTATCCAGTGGATCTCAAAAATGCGTCTAGAGAGGAGATACTACGAGTTCCAGGAATAGGGCCTAGATTGGCAGATAAAATAATAAATCTACGCGAAAGTGGGAGGTTATCTAAATATGAACTAGTGAGCATAATGGGGCTTAAGAGAGCTAAGAGTGTAATGAAATACGTAGTCCTTTAGGTAAATTTCTTATTCCAAACTACTCTTCAAGTGCACTTGTCAATTTAATCATTCGATCCATGATAATCCATCCGTAGTCTTCGCTCAGGACTAATATCGCTGCTTGAGGTGGTATTAATCCTCTCTCAGTTACTATGATATCTATATACTCTGGTGGTGTTATATCGAAAGCTGGATTCCTAATCTTGATCTTTTTATATCTAAAGAATTTCTCTGAACAGACTTCTCTAGGATCTCTTTCCTCTATTTCCACAAGTTCCCCTAGTACTGTTACTGGACTGAATTTATAGGTCTCGGCAGCTACTATAAAATCTACAGATGCTTCATTAGCTGCTAGTGCTATTAATGAAGTACCTACCTTATTTACAACAGCACCATTAGCAGCTATGGCATCAGCACCTACAATAACCTTATCGATTTTTTTCATAATGGATTTAATAGCTGAATCTGGTATTAGTACTGTAGGTACATTATTCCTTTTTAATATACCAGCTGTTATGTATCCTTGACATTTAGGTCTAGTCTCTGTTGCAAATACTTCAATATCCTTACCATCCTTAAATGCTCTTATTATGATCTCAAGCGCTGTGCTACTGTTGCAGTGGGTGAGTATGGTCTCTCCTGAGGAGATCATATGTGATCCTATAATTCCTATTTTCTTTACGGCTTCTAATGAGTATTTTATAAACTCAGTGGCATGCGTAATTATGGATTCTCTGGCCTCATGTACTCTCTCTATATATTCTAAATCCCTCTTGTACCTAGATAATATGTATGAAATAGCATTAGGCAGGGAGACAGCAGTAGGTCTAGTCTCTCTAAGTAACTTGGCTACTCTCCTTATGTACTCATTAAATTCCTCTAGACTATCTCCCGTATATGCAGTTGCAGCTTCTGCTAATCCTTTAGCTACGGCTCTAGCTATTCTACCAGCTCCTCTAATTCTCATAGCTTTTATATCCTCAGCTAACTTAAGTACTGATTCGGGAATCATGCTATACCACCAATATTTCTCATTCTCTTAAGTTCATAGTCCAATGAGGGTATTTTAGGTGGCCATCCGTATATATCTCTTATTATAAATACTACAGCTTGGGGAGCAACTAGTCCTCTTTCAGTTACTATAGCATCAATGTACTCAGGTGGTGTTACATCGAATACTGGAGCATATACTTCAACTCCTCTTAGTTCTTCAACAACCTCTTCTCTAATGAAGGATCGAGGTTCAGCTCTACCTAGCTCTATGAGCTCTCCAAGAAAAGTTCCCGGATAGAACTTCAGCGTTTGAGCTAGTGCGAATACTCTAACTCTTGCTTCATTAGCTGCTAGTGCTATTAATGAAGTACCTACCTTATTTACAACAGCACCATTAGCAGCTACTGCTTCAGAACTGATTAACACGATATCTACATCCTTCATCATATACCTGGTAGCTGAATCCACGAAGACTGTAACATCAGCTCCAACTTCTGATAGCTCCTCAGCCATCTCTAAGCCCTCAGACCCTGGTCTCGATTCAGGAATGTATACTTTTACGTACTTTCCTTCATCAATAGCATTTACTATTGCTGTTTTCACTACTGTACTATACGAGTAGGTCATTATAGTACTTCCATCAGATATTCTCCTAGATGCTATAATGGCTACTGTGTTATTTCTACGTTTTATATCGTCCTTTAGACTCTTAGATTCCTCTCTAACTCTGTCCTTAGCGAGTTCTAGTCCTCCTTTCTGAAGTAGGTTATTTATCCTTAAAGTGAAGTCTCTGATAATGTTTGACATGAGTGCAGATGCTGGCCTACTCTTAACCAGACTAGATGCTAGGTTTGGATAGTACTTTACCAGTGTGTTTACATCCTCAGCCTCTAATACTATACTCGTGAGGATATCTAATGCTTTGAATACTGCTTTTGTCGAACTATGGATTCTCATTCTGCCTATATCTTCAACAACTCGGAAATACTTGGATGTATCAATTGTTACCATACCCCTCACCTAATTTGTGTCCTAATCTCCTTTAAAAGTATTTCAAGCTCTCTCGGAATTGAGTAAGTCTTAGATTTATAAGGAATGTACTCAGGTAGGTCATATTTTTACGGTATCTCTATCCTTACAGTGTATCTAGTGTTTACAGTATACCGTATAGCTTAGCTAGTAGTAGAAGTATGTACGATGATAGTGGTACACTTATATTATCATCTATAATCTCTGACATTTCTATGATACTAGATACAGCAGCTACTACTATTCCTATAGTACCTATTATAGGTAATCCTATAGCAGTACACATAATGAACATACCTAAATTACCAGACCAATGTTTAACTCTCCTCTTGAATAGGTAATTCCTAATGATGCCAGTTACTCCATCTCCAAAAGCCATGAAGAGTACTGGAACTACGCCAATTCTCTTATCTAGGTACCACGTCGATGCTATACATAGACCCCATGCAATGCAGAAGTATACTTCAGCGATATTATTAGGATCCTGAAACCAGTACATCAACTTTCCGGTCCTATGAGGTAAGTAAGTGAGTAGAGCTAGTAGCATTCCTAAGACTAGAGGGATAAAAGGCTCCTTAAAGAATAAGTATACCATAATTGCCGCAAACCCTCCAGCTAGAATGTGAATAAGCTTTCTAGTATAATATACAGCTACCCAATGATTGTTGACTCTAGCATTAACCTTCTCATAGAAGACCTTAGATACGTATACGACAACTATTAAGACCCATGCTAAGATAGGAGCTGCTAACAGTATATCATGAACTATATCACCAAGAGATAGTGGTATGTAAGCTAACTCTTCCATGGTATCACATCTAACGTCTAGACTAAGCACTAATAAGATTTAGCATAAGTCGTCTAAAATTTCAACAACTGTTGATTCTCAAAAGACAAGAGTCTGAAATCCTATATACAGATTTGCAGGAAGCTAAGTTCGAATATAGACATGTTTAAATAAAGTGTAGATTGAAGATCTTAGAGTTAGGTGGTGGAATTGCCCCTATTCGTAATGGTAATTAGAGGTAATGAGATACTACATTTCGATAAGGTCTCAACAGTATTCTTTAGAGATAACTACTTGGAACTACTTGGTACAATAAGGAATAGGTACAATAAGGAATATGAAACTATGAAGAAGTTGATGAGTACATACGGTCCAGTCGATCCTCAGGTACTACTCGATGAATTACTAGAACTACTGGATTTTGTAGCTAGTATGGATAAGGAATTACCTCGTGCTTACTTTTTCGCTGTTCTGCCTAAGGACTTTGCGGATGCTATTAGCTTAATCCTGGGAGGAGCATCCAAAATAGAAATACCATTTGGGAATAAAGTCTATAGAGTAGTTGGTGGATTCAGAAATCCCGTATTACTTGAAGGAAAGAGAGTAGTAAGGTCATTGACAGAAGGAGAAGAGCTGACCATAGGAGAAGTTAAGTTCAAAGTATTCTCTCGCTCATGCTATGAGGCTTTGAGCGGTCCACTTAAGTCACTAGTACTAGCATCACTTCTAGGTATCAAATTTAAAGGAGATATTACACTAACAGAGGATCTACAGCTATACCTAGTACTAGGTAGGATGAGGTTTGGAACTCGTGGTAGGTAGAAATAGTATGATGAAGGTACTACGCAAAATCCTGAATAGACATCCGAGCATACTTGATGCCATTCAGCTAAAAATAGTAAACTTCACTGAGTTGGCTCGATTTCTCAGAGAAGAAGTAGAGTTGGAAATAGGTAGAAGGATATCTATTGATGCTATAAGAATGGGATTAATGAGATATATGGAGAAATTGACATCCTATACGAGTATTCAGGAGAATAAAATAATGAAAGTATTGGCCGACAGCTCTATTGAACTGAAAAGCGATATAGTAGTTGCTACATTTGATGAAAAAAGCCTCTGGGTAGCTATTCCTAAAATTATAAATAATATAGGACAGTACAGGTTCTTTCAATTCACTCAAGGAATAGGTCATATAACACTAGTAGTAGATAGAGAGAGCTACCCTAAGATCTTACAGGTAGTAGGCAGTCGCAGCCTCCTCAACCTAATACCAAATCAATCGGCAATAGTGCTTACAAGTCCTAGAGGAATCATAGATACTCCAGGAGTAATAGCATACATAACATCACTCCTATGGAGAAATGGAATAAATATAACTCAGGTGATATCATGCCATGTAGATACGATATTCGTACTGGATAGAGAAGCCGCTGTGAAAACCTACTCCCTACTAGAAAGTCTAATATTATCCCTTAGATCAAAGAGCTCCTCAAGTGAAAAAAGGTATATATGAGGAATATACTCCAATCAAACTTAAACCATAATAATCTACTGTAAAATGATTATGACAGGCCCAGCTATAGGTAAGATCCCCCTTAAGGCTAAAGTGTACTTAATAGGAGGATTTAGTAGAGTACCTTTGGTTGGTACACAAGTTTACATACACCTAAAAGGGTACTCTGGTGCTAGAGTTACTCACTGTGATATTGAACATAGATTCCTAAACGAACTAGTAGCACCAAATACATCTAAATTCCTCAAGCTAAGATCTGATGATAATAAGACTGTATCGATAGAGTTAGATGGTATCTATGAACTTAGTGTAGGTAGCGAAAAGTACAGGGTAGGTGCAATAGTGATAGAGTGTAGTGAATTGGCCAAGGCTCTAGGGAGAGCTAGTTTTAAGGTGTATGTGGGTGGTAAGGTTGGGGGAATATTCCTAGGACTGAGAAAAGAGTATATAGAAAAAATAGAGAAATTGGCCAATGCTTTAAGCGAAAACAGAGAGAAAAAGAGTAAAGAAAGTACTTATAAGGTGAGAGACCACAGTAATTTTCCGCTTAAAAGCAATATTAGTAAGAGTATATGGGGTATGAGATTGGGAACAGGTCTTAAAAGTGTTAGAATACCAGGGTGGACTAGAAATCTATTGCTAGGAGATGGACATGTACTGATAATTGGGAGAACTGGTAGTGGAAAGAGTAACACCCTCAGATTCCTAGCCAAGTGTGCTCTTGAAGTAGGATGGAGAGTACTTATATTAGACTGGAGTGGTGAGCATAAGATCTCTGGTCTACCCAACTACTATCCCCTCATACCATACGACTTAGTTAGAGAACTACTACCGACAGTACTCGAAGAGACCCTAAGACCTACTAGTGGCGGAATAGCTATAGGCTACTCCGTCATGGAGGCTGCCTCTGAAGCGGAGAATTGGAGTGAACTCATAGCAGCTCTAAAGGCTATGGAAGCTAGGAGAGACTTAGGGGCTACAGCTGCGCTCAGGAGATTAGTGCCTTTAAGAAGAGTCGGGGTTTTAGTAGATGATAGTATAAAAAGTGAGTACTTGAAGTATGCGATATTAAACCTCTCATACCTACCGCCCTTCGAGAGGAAGATAGCCTTATCTATGCTACTGGCTATGGTGTACGCTCTCGCTATAAATGGTAGATTCAACAACACTTGTATTTTCGTAGAGGAGGCATGGCAACTTCATACTACCCCCGATCAGCTACCGGTTACACTGATCATGCTAATGGAGCTTAGGAAGTATAATATCAAGGTCTTTGCAGTTTATCAGTACCTCTTTGAGATATTAATGCAACACAATCTAATAGTACACGACCTAGGTGCTAGAGCGAGAAGAGACGTGTACTCATTAGGACTTCCTGTAGATGCCCTGAGTCTGAAGATAGGAGAAGCCCTAATGTATTCAGTAACAGATAGCAAATGGAGGAAAATTAAAATACCCAGGGTAGACTGAGTTGCTGGACATCACTAGGATATGGATGGAATCTGGACTCGTACCAAGAGAAGGACAGGCTAGGATCTCTCTCCAGATCGCCGAGTACCTAAGCGAGGGTAAGAGCGTAGCTCTCTCAGCACCTACTGGATGGGGTAAAACTATAGTCACTCTCATAGCATTAAAATCATCTAAACTCATACCTGCATTATGGCTCATTAGGAGTCTATCTATAGGGAATAGAATACTCATAGATGCCGAGAAGATAAAGCTTCGTGCTATAGTGCTAGCCGGAAAGGAGAAGTGTTGTCTAAAAGTGCTCGAAGATGAGATAGAACAGGATGATGTCTACGAGTACTGTAGGAGAGCTAGGTACAAATGTAATTATTACTTAAATATCAAGCCAAGAAATACAGTAGAAGCTACTACATATCTGGAGTTAATAGATTACTTAAGACCTCTGAAAATCTGCCCATACTACGTTCAAGAACTACTCGTAGGTGATGTTATAGTACAGAATTATTACAGGAGGAGAAGAAGTGTGAAGTGTACCGTTATAGATGAGGCTCATAATATAGTACAACCTAGAGAGATAGCTATTAGAGTGGATAAGTTGAATGATGTAATAGCAGATCTGAAGAGAAGCCCTCTAGTACACAGTAGTAGTGTTCACGAAGTAGAGAGATTCTATAGATGGTTAAGAGATCTCGATGAAGGTATAGTAGATCCACTATTATTCCTGAGTGAGGGAACTATACGAGAGATAGGTAGAGCTTATGTAGAGTATCTAGATGCAGGTATTAAAACAAGAATAGGTAGTCTCTTAAGGATTTTGAGATGCGATGTACTGTATAAGGAGGGGGATGAACTAGTAGGTTTTAATGCTACTAAAATCAATATACCTAAACCATCAGTACTCCTAAGCGGTACACTATTTCCCGAACTATTGAACATTCTGAAACCCGATGAAATTATAGAAGTACCCTACAGAAAGCGTAGAGCAATAATACTAGACTTTTTAACCTCCAAATATGGTGAGTTTGAGGAGACCTCCAACCTGAAGGAGTACCGAGAAGTACTAAGACTTATGAGGAGGAAATTTCACAGAGTAGTAGCTTTCGGCTCTTGGAGAGTAGTAAAGGTTCTTAAGGGAGAGGCTGATTTTGTAGAGGTTCTTCCTAGAGAGTGGAGTGGATTACTCATGCTGAAAGCAAGGGGAAGATTTAGTGAAGGTGTTGATATACCTGCAGATGTCATCATAGTACTGGGTGCACCCTACCTCACACCGGAGGTAATAAGGAGATTAATGGATGGTTACCTAAGAATAGGACTCAGTACAGAGGAGGCTAGAAACGTAGCTAGCGATATACTTATGCTCTTAACCACTATTCAGTGCATTGGTAGAACAATCAGAGATCCCTCCTCAAATCCCCTCATAATACTCGCTGATTACAGGTTTAAAAAACAGAAAGCCTTGGAAAAGTTCTTCGAAATAGAATTAGCGAAAGATCTAAGGCACCTAGAAAATATCATCACCAAGAAGTACAAATAAATAAAATTCCTGAGTCTTCAAAAGATTACCATATAGTGACTATTTGTACGAGTCCTCATGGAGTAGCTATGTGCTTCAACATTCTAAGATAAAATAGCTTAGATTACGACATTTAGGGTAAGTTCGTTAAGAAGTGCAGTGGTATAGCCTATATTTGCTTCTAAATACATAAATAACTCCTACCAGGATCTAGAAATAGAGAATGTCCCTAAGTAAAACTTATCTTACTCTACCACTCCATAGTAAACTAGACGATATAGAGAAACTATTGAAAATCTACACTCTTGCAAAGTCCCTGAGTAGACCCTTTGGATTTGCTTACATAAGGAAAAATTTCATTCTGAGAGCTCTAAGTAGAACTAGAGGTTTAATACCACTCTACAAGGAGGTGAATATAGATCAGCGTCTAGTCTCCTTTCTAGAATCATACATAACTCTGGACTTTATGGACATGCTCTTCCATCTACTTAAAGCAGTGAGTGATATTGAGGTTCGCGTCAATAATAGGGTGCATATAATTATAGTGGATCATGAAAAATCTGTAACTCGTATAGAAGAGCCAAGAAACTATTTAGTAAAGGTAATTATAGTCTTTCCTAGATTGTTCAGAAAGGGACACATAACTATATTCTCAGAGAAGACGCTATTCCCCTGTGTCTTAAAAATTATAAAAAGTGTACTTAGTGAACATCAGACACTTGATTCCTATAAGGAATGTAGGCCCTGGAGTGAGCTTAGTAAAAGGCAAGTGGAATTTCTCATGAGATCTCTTAGAAACTACTCCCTAGAGGAGATATTCTCAGTAATCTTCTCTCTTAGGCCTAGTAAGAACGAGTTCGAATTGAGAGCGGGGTTAGATGTATTCAAGTACGGTCATGATCTAGTGGAAGAGATACTTGAAGTCACAAATAGATTTAGAAAAAGGGCAAGAAGTGAGAGATTAAGAAACGCTATAGTAAGGTTTGAATCTGAGATCAAGAAATACAGGAGTAGATTATGGTTTGCAGACTTAGATAAGGATCTTATGGTCAAGATGCTGGACTGTATAAGGCGCTTATCAGAATGGGCAAGAGTAGACAAGGAAGAGCTTAAGAGTATGCTACCAATCCCGAGTAGAAGAATAACCATAAGACTATGGAAAAGATCTCTAGATGATCTCTTTATGGGCTTTTACGCTGGAACCTGTATAGCACTAGATGAAAGAAAGGTTATGCATGAATACATATTCGATCCCTATACTCTATTCTTCAGAATATACGTTAATACGCGTCCTATAGGCCACATAAAGGTATTCATTTGTAAGGATGAAGATAGTGAAGTTGTACTGCACATAGATTACATAGGCCTATCTAGAGGTAAATACGAGAGATTACACAACGATCTTAAACTGTACTCTTTATCAGCAATTGTAAAATATGCCATGCTCAAGAACTATAGGAGAGTATATGTAGCGAAGGATGTTATTCCTATACTTCAGGCTAAGCTAGTTAGGAATAGCTTAGTCAAATTAGGTAAACAGGTATATTCCCAATATCTTGACAAGGATAAGTTCCTGATATGGGATGCGCTACCTAATATCAACAGCTTCAGAAATGTATGAGAGTTTAATGGATAATTCAACACCTGTCTCTATTGCACATAACTAGAAACTATATATCTAAGTTTACGAGTGTGATTTCTTGTTTCATAATTCCCCTACTAGAGATGATTAAGTGGTTATCTATAAAGCTAAAGCTGGATTTCATAAAGCTCACATATGTTATCTACATTAATTTTATAAACATAGTCAAAGTCTACCTTCTCCTCATCTAATAATCTCTTCCAAGATCTAGCTATAGCCCATGGCACTATTACGGCTCCAGGTCTTCTAGGATCATCTAAATAGTCACTCTCCACTAGATACTCCGGTGGTAGAGTTACCACTTCTCGAAGATTTGTGTATCTACCGAGAGTAGTTGTCATAATACCTCTCTTAATCGCGAATAACATCTCCTCCATGAATGCATGATGCAGTACTACTTTATCCCTTCTAGCTCCAAGAGAGTGTACTAAAGAGTCTAGAAACTCTACTGTACTCTCACCGTGGTGCTCCATGTGTACGTGAATAGGTACTCCAAGCTCTCTAGCTACTTTAAGACTATACATCAATATACTCTCAGCTACCCCTAGACTATGTGGTGTAGTAGGATAGTGTTGTCTCCCTACTTCACCTATACCATCTACAAGTCCTTCTAGAACTAATCTTCTCACTAACTCTATTACACTATATCCTAGAGACTTTATCTCCTCTAAAGATTTTCCACGCTTATGCCAGTAATCAATTTCGGCTGGATGGAAACCTGCATGTATAGTGTATTTTATACCTACATCACTAAGTTTCTTACAGTAGTTAATAGTCATTCTAAAACTCTCTTCAAATGCTTTAACTGAGAACTCATAGATACCTAGATGTCTTGGTGAAAGAGCTACAACCCCTAGATACCAGCCTCCCACTCTCTTAAACCTTTTGCCAATAGTATTTATGTTCATACCTATTCTAGGATTTATATGACAATGTGCATCAGCTATTGGGAAGGTGAACATATCATAAGCCTCCCATTAAAGGTGTCAGCTCGGAAACCTTTTCGTCACAGCTCTGCGCTGCAATGGTTCATCATCCATTACTAGTATAATGCTGGAGTAAAATATGTTTCCCTAAGGCTACCTATGAGCTATTTTTACTCTGCTTTATTGAGTATTAGCGTCTTAATATTCTCCAGGCAATTAAAGCTAAGACTATGATCACTACTATAATTGCTACATAAATCCACACTGGAAATCCTCCTACTAGTAGTGGTTTTAGGGTTACTTTGGGAGTGATCTCTATCCCCTGAACAGAGGGGATGATAGAAGCGAAGGCCTTCAATCCTAGTGGCCATTCCAATTTCTCAACCCATCCTACAGTCCAGTAAGTTTTTAACCACTTAATAGGGGGGTGTCGGTAGAATATTATTTGAATAAGTACAGTATTGTCTACTGATATCCTGTATACACCTTTAGTGGGTAGAGGGATCCACTCATCTGCTCTAACTTTACGAGGAACACCATCGATCATTACTGTGGTATCTCTATAGGCGAATAGGTACGCCTCTCCCTCTGGAATATAAATACATGCGGATTCTCCTGCTCTTAGACCCATAAATGAAATACCAGTTCCTATAAACCAGTCTCCCATTAGAACTACAATGGGTTTATCGGACTCTATAATC
>QMRW01000002.1 GCA_003650785.1 Thermoprotei archaeon
ATGCGGTACCCCTCCTATGGAAATTACTGCTCCTCTAAGTATGTCATCATCTCCAATGAGTTCATCTACTATTCTCTTTCCTACAGCATTTATTATAGTAGCTTCTCTCAATATACTAGCTAGCGTGTGTGAGTCGACAACTTCACCTCCATAAAATTCTGGGTTTACATATAATCTCAGGTCACCTTCTTCGAGAGTCTCACCTAGGAGTTCCTTATCGCATACGGCTACTACTGTATCCCGTTCCTTTCTATGCACTTTTACATAGTACATCTTTGCCTCATTGTATTGAGAGACATTCTCATTATTAAGGTTAAGTGAGGCTTTACTTTGGATCACCTATGTTATTCGACATTTTCCAGTGGTACAGAGTTGGATGATATTAACATTTAAATTCCTCGATGCAATCTTAGAGTGAGGATGAAGGCTGGTATTTCTGATGAGTGATGAAAGATACCAGAACTGAGTTCTTTAGTTCTTAAATTACGGAGTTCTGCTCTCCTTGAGCTCTATCCTAATATAGCCATCTTCACTTCTTCTTATGTCGAACTCTATCGTTATTGGGCTAAGATCTCTCCATCTAATCTTCCTTATAGTGAGCGTCCTTATGTACAGATCTCTTCTTGTGAAGAGTTTCAATATGAAAAGTCCATCCGCATATTCTGAGAGTCTATGACCTAATTCTTCATCGCATGTTGCTATTGTAGTCAAATTTTCTCTCTCCTTAATTCTTCCTAGAAATAATTTTATCATATCCTCTCTGCTATATCTAGTTCCTTGAGGAAACATTGAGGTGAGAGAATCTACTACGAGTCTGGTTCCTTTAATTTTATCCAGTTCCCTATCTAATTCCCTATAGATATTATCTACTCCTTTGTAAGCGTTTTCTCCCATTACAATGAGATTTATCCTCATGATACTCAGTTGATCATTTTCGATCAATCTTGAAGCATTCCAACCAAGTGATTCCATCCAGGTAGTTATTTTACTAGGCTGGTCTGTTGAGGTTATATATACAGCGGGTTCTCCTATAGTGGCACCAGTTAATGCAAAGAGAGCTGCTAGTGTGCTCTTGCCACTTCCACTGTCACCAGCTAGAATATATATACCGCCTGTTTCAAGTCCTCCTATCAATCTATCTAACTCGCCCCAACCACTCATTATAGCTCTCATCATCTAGCCCTCTATTAGAAGCTCTTCATCCATAAGTTCCTTTCTTAGTAATTCTCTTACAGCGACCCTAACTATATGAGACTTCGATTGAAAGACTCCATTTCTGACAAGTCTATCCATTTCCCTCATTAGACTCTCCGGAAGCCTTATGGATACGCGTCTCATTTTCATCACATCTTCAATGTCTCTCCTATGCTAGGAGAACTAATATTTAAAATTTCTAACGTACTAAATACATGCTATGGAGAAGTTCAAGGGAGAACTTGTAGGAGATAAAGTTATATTATTTGACAAAGAGGAAGCTAACAGACTCTACAAGCTAGGCTTTTTCGGGAAATTCGTAGGATATAGAAAAGTAAAGGACTTAGAGTTAAGAGACTATTTAGAACTCTCACTACTAGAGTCATTATATTTAATGGATGAAGGACTACTGAAAGTCTATCACATGGGCAGAATTGTTACAAGAGAGGAACTGCTAAATATAGCTAGGAACAAGTATGAACATTTTGATGATATGTACATAGTGTACAGAGATCTTAGGAAGAAAGGTTATGTTGTAAAATCAGGACTTAAATTTGGTTCGACCTTCGCAGTCTATGAACATGGTCCTGGTATCGATCACGCCCCTTTTCTAGTACATGTAATGCCATACAATGAAGCTATAGATCCCATAGAGATAGTAAGAGCAGGAAGACTATCTCATAGTGTAAGGAAGAAGTTTATTCTCGCAACAGTTAATCCTAATAATGAGATTGAGTATTACTCTTTCTCATGGTTTGGATAAGAATACTAGAGTTTGAAGCCGGGGGAGGGATTTGAACCCTCGTCAACTCGGTGGCTGTGTTCTTGCCACTGCAGCCGAGCCCCTGACCCCTCGGGCACCCCGGCTTCTCCTGTTTGAGTCTATCTAATCTACACCCACTTAAGTGTTCTAGGGACTCCTATCAGTATGTGACCACTTGTTGTAAATATACCTTTCCACTATTCTATGTAGTGTCTACTAATAGTACCCTATTTTACGCAGTCACTCCTATGAGATCTCTCTTCTTCTTCAAATAGTATAGGTAATTCTTAAGAGTGACATCAGGAGGGACTCTATGGTCTACATGAGGTATGTACCCTCCCTCCTCTATTAGGGGTTTCAATCTGTTGAGCTCTTCTTCTATGTACTTTGGTCCAGCTATGAGTGCTGTCTTATCCACACCACCCATTAATAGGACTTCCTTTCCATACTTTTCTCTTAGTAGTACAGGATCTGCTCCAGCTCTAACTTCACATGGAAGGAAGCAGTTAATACCTGCCTCGAGCCATAGTGGTACCAAAAGGTCTATGTTACCATCACTATCCATTATATTCAACCATACTCCATGATCTTTCAGGAAATTAGTGATACGTTTATAGTATGGTACCATAAATTCCTTAAAGTGCTTAAGCGATATTAGTGGTCCTCCTTTCCAGCACATATCCTCCCACCAGCTTGCAAAATCTGGCTTCAGTTGTTTGACTATAGGCTCTATAGCTCTAAGTACCATATTTACTCTGAATTCGAACATATCCTTAATAAGTTCCGGCTCTTTGTAAAAAGTCTTACATAACTGTCTCAATCCCATTAACTCTCTCGCCCATCCAAAGAATCCACCAGCAGATACACCTAGAGGATATTCTCTCTCCCTAGACTTATCTACTAATTCGTTCCAGTTCTCCGGATACTCTACGTTCTCTAGATCGAATCTATCCTTATAGTCCTCCCAAGTATTCCAGTCCTTAACCGGAAAATCTATGTATCTCGGTATAGAGCTCAGGTTAGTATTCTCTTTGAAGACTACTTTTACGATTCCAGTCTCATCTCGTACCGTCATTGTCCTTTCATCTTCCTTTAAGACCTTGTATTCAAATTTTCTGAAGGGTATTCTCATAGAGATGACTCTTCTTATCTCAAATCCAAAGTACCTATCTGCCGTTTCGTTATCTATAATCCATCTGGGTAACCCTTCCTTATGCCACTTTCTTAGTGTCTGAGGCCAGTATCCGAATTCAATATCAGGTATGTGATCCACTGGTTCATACTTAAATACTCTTAGAAAGCGTGTCCTCATGTCTAGATCTAGTGTCCTGTCGATCACGTCTGAAAGACATACCGACTCTTTAAATAACTTTCTCCAGCTATGAGGACATCCATCAGTTAGTGGTTATAGTCAACCAATTCACTAATTTTAAATGATATGAATTTTAATACCAAATCGAAACCCTATCACGATGTTAAAAGAGGAGCTAGAAGTGCTTGAAACTGAGATTAGAAAGAGAGTAGAACCGGAGTGCCATAGGAAAATTTCAAAAATCCGTGAAAGAATACTCAATTTATGGAGAAGTGGCGTCATAAAATCAAATCACAGTATAATAGAGTTCGTTCTTGGCTGTTACTTGATAAGTAAAGGATATGATGTAGAGGTGGAAGTAGGACTCTCTGATGGCCTAGTCTGCGATATATATGCTTCTAATAGTGGTAGAGTGTTGGTAGTGGAAGTTGAGACGGGATTTGTACCTCCCGAGCATGCTCTAGATCCTGTTAATTACAGATTTGCTAGAGAGTTAAGTAAAATAGCTAGATATAGTAAGTATGCTGATGAGTTCGGTATTGCCGTTCCACCCTATCACATACTTCAAATACCCTCAATTATTTTAAAACCAGCACCTAAGAGAACTATTGAGGAGTGTAAACGACTTAAGACACTATTGGATCTCTACTACAAAAATCCCCCGATATCTATCGAGGATTTAAAAAAAGCAAGACTTGATGTAATTTATGTAGTTACTGTTGATGAGAGCTCTGTAATAGAGTTTAGACCAGTTGATTACATTAAAATGACTATGCCGTTAATAAAGATGATGAATAACGATATGAAACTATAGGTATTTATCTACCAGCCATATTTTATACTCATATGGAGAGGTTCATAAAACGCGTATCATTAGTCTGTATAACTGATGGAAGCTATATAGTTACTATGAAGAAAGAGCAGGAGAAGGAAGTTATCAAAATACTGGAAAAGAAGTGTAAAATTCTTGAAAGAATAGAGGGAGTCCTTATACGATTTGAGTACAATGGTGTGGAGATAGAATACCTCGATGGTAGCGGTAAGCTGATAGTAAGAGGAGTTACTGGCAATGTGAAAAACGTGCTAAAGGCCATACTATTGAATAGTAATGCTTAAGTGGTAGTATTGACTTCATACTCATCAATGGTGAGAGCGTATGGAGCTCTTGTTAATAATTAGTTTATTAATAGCTTTTTACATAGCATGGAGTATAGGCTCAAATGATGAAACTATGGCTACCCTAGCCGGTAGTGGATTTATTTCAGTAACATTTGCAGCTCTAATAGGTGCTCTTATGGACTTCTTAGGCGCTGTTTTAGTAGGCCATACTGTTGAGAAGACAATAGGAGGGGGACTAATAGCTGGAAATATAACGCTAGTAGATGTATGTATTATACTACTGGCTGTAGCGACATGGTTAATTGTGGGCTCATATAGGGGATGGCCTATCTCTACAACACACTCTGTCGTGGGTGCTGCTATAGGCCTTGGTATACTTAAGTTCGGATGGACTGGTATAAAGTGGCAATCTCTTAGTAGGGTTATTCTGGGATGGATAATTTCGCCAATAGTAGGTCTAATAGGCTCTATGCTATTCTACTATATAGCATCTCATCTCACACTGCCTAGAGTAAGAGGTCTGAGAGGAGTTATAAAATTATCCAGGTATTCTTCCATATTCCTCCTCGTATGGACTTCCTATACAGCGTTCTTCAGAGGTGCTAATGATATTGCTAATGCAACAGCATTCTTAAGTGTTCTTTATGGGCAGTCGCTGCTTATACGGGCGATATGTGGTATTGGAATGGCACTTGGATTACTTGTATTTGGAAGGCGCGTTATAAGGTCCGTGGGTGTTCAATTAGTAGAATTAAACCCTTTCTCTGCTCTTTGTGTCCAAATATCTGTAGCTATAACGCTATGTGTAGGTACATTACTAGGTCTCCCCCTCTCCGGTACGCATGTACTAGTCAGTGCTATCTTAGGCTTGGGATTAGCTAGGCATACGTGGATAAACCTTAGGGGGGTATTTGAAATATTTGTGACATGGATTATAACATTTCCCTCCTCGGCTGCACTTTCCATATTATTCTCGTTACTGGTAGGTTATTTACATATCTAAGAGAACTATTATTTGATTACTCTAACTATTATGACCTTTAGTATATCTCCTACGTCTTCTGAGTAATCGCATATCTTCTCTATTGTCTCTATTAATCTCTCTAGGAGAACACTATGTTGTGTAGGACCTTCTTCTGAGCATAGAGTGGCCAACCCTCTTATATAGAGTTCATCCATATCCTCCTCTACTTCCTCCACCTTATGAATAAGTTTTAAGCTTGCCTCAAAATCATTTATTATACGCTTAATAGCACACTTTATGGTCTCAGTACATAATCGAGCCTTTTCTACCATTTTTAAAAATATATCTGAAGATTTATGTTCAAGTATTCCTCTCTGAGCATATTGTATTTCTAGTATCCTCGCACTATCTCTGGCACTATCTGCTATCATATCCATTCGTTCTACTAGCCTTACAAAATCTTCTCTATTCAAAGGTGAGATCACCCCCTTAGCTAGATGCTCAATTATCTTCCTCCTCAATTCATCAGCTTTCTCTTCATTTTTATGCACTTCTCTCAACCATATTTCAAATTCTTCTATATCTCTTTCCAACAAGTGTGATATAGCATTGTATAACGAGGTTACCGATTCAGTACAAATGTTAGCATGTTCAAGCAGAAGTTCTAAAATTTTACTTTCAGAGCTATCTATCTTCCTCCTAAGAATATTCCTTATATTCAGAGGCATCCTGGCCACCTATATAACCATATTTAGTGTTATATAGATATAATTACACCTTTATAAATCATTCTCCCTGCCTTAGTATTACATGGCCTTAATACTACGTTATCTTTACATGAAAAGGATTATTCATAGTCAAGTTATAGTATAATTGCAATTATATAACCAGATTATATTCAATATCAATAGTAAAAGGATGTAAAAAGGGGAATAGAATTTATAGGATTTCGCTGAGAGAACCTATCACAATTTATATGGAATTTCAAATACTATTTTTTCATAGCCCTCTATTTGGTCTCCTTTCTTTACCCATATTAATAGCGTGTTTTCTGTAGCCTCATACTCACCACTCATCTGAACCTCTAGTATTCTAACACCACTTGGCATTAACCAGTATACTTCGTAATCGTACTCAGCTACAGTAGCTTCATATCTATTTTCATAAATATTCATTCCTTCTTCCAATTTTCCCGAGAATCTTATGAAGAATATTATAGAGGGATGTATAAGTTGTCCTCTGAATATTATGTCTATGTCCTCTACTGTGGGCTCAGTGATCTCATTATTTATATACACTTCTTCCTCGTCCAGTAGCCCTTGCATGTTTTCCATTAATGATTCCATTTCAGCTTCTATATCTCCCTCATCCATTAGTCTAGCATAATATAGGGATCTATCCTCGTAATCGAAAATGAGTACCTGAGTTACTTCTCCATAGAGTGTAAGATTGAAAATACCTTGAGCGTGTATAGGTCTTAGTTCTTTACCTTCTAGTGCCATACTCTAGATGATGTAAAAAACCTTATATTTTTTGAGGCTAAGCTAACTCATGATCCCAGGAAGTGGTTATGAGTGGTTATTACCCATTGTAGTAAGTGGTGGTGGAGGATTTGTCATGGGATTTATTGTAGGGTATGCACTTAAGAAGTTCTTAAAGCTGGCGATGATAATCCTAGGATTATTCCTAGCACTACTACTTCTACTATGCTATATGGGCATAGTGATGGTAGATTATGAAAAGCTTATGTCCTTAATAGCTACTTTACTAGATAATTTGAAGGAAGGTGCTGGAAAATTTGTAAACTGGGCTACTGTTAATATACCTTTCTGGGGATGCTTTTCAGTAGGCGCTTTATTGGGAATTAAAGTTGGATAGCTCGATCTCCTTATTTAGTATTCTTCCACAGTAATTACATAAAGTAGAGTGCTTCGATATCTTAGCCTTGCAGAAGGGACATATCTTGTATTCCTCTTTTACTTCTCCTCTACTCCTTAGATAGAGCACTGTAATCACTATAAGGACTATGATTAGTACAAGCATTATATATTCCATGTTAATAGGGAGAACTTCTGTACTGAAACCCATGTTTCTTAAATCACTATATATTCCCGGTCCTCCTACTCTTGCCATTAGTTCAAAAAGTTTTGATATTGTTTTTACTTCTCTTGTATTTTTTGCTTCTCTAAATAATTTTTTGTAAAACTCTACTCCTCCATACTTATCTCCTATCCTTTTAACAACATAATAGGATGCTGAGTAGTACAGTCCCTCATATGGACCACTATGCCATCTTACAACTTCACCTAGGTTTCGAGATACTTCTCTTTTAAATAGCTCTACTCCTTTTAACCTATCCTCCTCCATTGAGGTAACATTGACATTTATTTTCTTACACACATAGAATGAGAGATATTCAGCTAATCCTTCATGAAACCATCTTAATTGAGGTGTGGCTTTAATGCCTATTCTTCCCAATGCAACATGAATATATTCATGTATGAGAGCCTGCTCCGGATAGCCTGGCATAAATCTAGTAAGTGCGAGGTTCAAATTTATGGGACCACTCTCGCCTGTATTTATTACACTACTGTATATGAAACCAAGTCGATCTAACTCTATAAGATCTGGGAGAAAGAACTTGATCTCGAGGCTCTCAGGAAAATCTTCGAATATTTTCTCTAAAATAGGTTTAGCTCTCTTAAGTATTCTCACCAATTTATCTGTAAAGTCTCTATAAATGGCCGGTGTCTCGAATACTATAGTAGAATTATCAATCCTATAGTATATTCTCTCGCTTGGTATATCTTCTGATAGTCTATAATTAATGCATATCCGAATTCCTTTACTCAGGTATCTCTCAGTAGTGATTCCTTGATATTTTATAACAACAGGAGATCTCAGTATGTATGTTATATTAGCTCTCGTATCATCTGTACTGAAGTGCTCGGGTATGTGAGGATATATCTTTACATACCTCTTAAAATTACTAAGCAGTATTATTACGCGAACTGTACTATTGTCACTAACTCCTATTAGTGGTGTCATAAACCATGCATCGTCCTCTAGTATTAGGGACGCATAGCGAAAGGTGTAATTTATCACCATAGTAACACTCGAGCTAGAGATGTATCTTATTTTCACTAGATTGTAGAAGTAGTATTGTTCTTCTTCTTCGATATCCTGTATAATTACAGTCCCCTCTACTACTGTCAAGGTATATTTTTCGTACTTAGGTAGGTACATTAGACTAGTTCCATTACCATGAGCTCGGAATATTATACGTATCTTAGCGCTTCCATTTTTCATAACATCTATATACCATGTGTACTCTGGATACTTTAAATCGACTG
The DNA here is from genome assembly GCA_003650785.1 of Thermoprotei archaeon. Taxonomy (GTDB): domain Archaea; phylum Thermoproteota; class Thermoprotei; order Thermofilales; family B20-G17; genus B20-G17. The sequence goes on from QMRW01000002.1 coordinate 8,706, forward strand.
AAGGTATTGCCTCTACTTGATGAAAACCTTCGATAATTGATAATAATAATGCTAATGCTACTATAAATAAAAGATCTTTTTTACGTGTTGCTACATTAACTTCACATTTCATTATCTCACTTATGTGATATAATCCTCTAGGACTCTATATTAATGTTATTAACTAATGATTGGCGCTTTCCAGTAGGTTTATCTTTTACTGAAAACTTCACTTTACTAGTGGTTTTAGGAATTTTATAGCCTCTTTAGCTTTTTCCTCGGGAGGTATTCTTCTGAAATCCTCAATAGAGAGATAGCCTCTAAAGCCTATACCTTTAAGTAATAGCACTACTTCCCTCCAGTCAAGTATTCCACTATCGAGTGGAGCTGGAACATACTTTCGAGGATTATTAGGATCGTGCTCGTAGTTCTTCACATGAACATGCTTAATATACTCCTTAAGTATATCCACCTGAACTCTAGGTGGCTCCCATCCTTCCCAGACAGCATTTCCTGGATCGTAAAGTACTCCTATGATTGTAGGCTCTAGGCCTCTTATGAGATCTATTATTATTCCAGCTGAGGAGGCTATACATCCTCCTCCATGCTGTTCTAGTATTGGCATAGCTTGTAGTGCTCTTTTCTTCAGTTCTTTTGCAAGATCTATTGCTTGCTTTCTAAATGCTTTTCTTATTCCCTCATACCCTCTTTCTGAACTATATCCTGCAGCTTGTACCCTGAAGTATGGTGCCTCGAGTATTTCTGCAACTTCAGCAACTTTCAGAGCCATTTTCCTATTGACTACCCACTCTTCCTCTACAACTCCTAATTTTACATAGGAAGCTAATGCTGAGACCTCGAGTCCTAGGTCTTCTATATACTTCTTAATCTTCCTTACGTATTCTGGCTGGTAATCAATGGGTATGTGTACTCCATCTGTATGAATTCTAATCTCAATACCATCGTATCCTAGTTCCGCTATAACCTGTGCTGATTCCTCTAATGATCTCTCACTAAATATTAGTGTATACACGGAGAGCTTCATGATTCTCACTCTAGTGAGATCTATGGATTTATAACTTTACCTGCACTCTGTTAGATCTATAAGTTTCATGAGTATATCTCGTAATCTTCCTTTCACTCTCATATAACTGAGTGGTGGTCTCCAATTGGGTATGAGGGATCTCATATCCTTTAAAGTTATCGCTCTTTTGTACTTTTTAGGTTTGACTACTTTAATAGCTAGTACATGCTTATGTCCTCTTATGTATGGTATATCTCTTTCATCTACTCCTGAGCTAGGTATTGCTTTCACGTATTCCCAAATAGTACTGAACTCCCCTACTATCACTTCTCCAGCTATGAACTCTCCTACTATAGCCTTCACAGGATTTGAAGCATACATAATAATTCTATCTCCCTGTTTTATAGTGAATATCTTCTTCCTTAACTCGAATGCCTTCCTCCCTTCAAGTATTTGATAAGCGAATACAGGCTTAAATGACATCAATATAATATCACTCAAACTTCCTCTCCCTTTTCAAGAGTTCTATCGGTTATTAAACTATTAGTTTCTAATAGCAGACCAAGCCGTTACTTGAATAGGCGGTATAGTGCTAGTCTAGAGAGAGGTTTAAATATTTGAGCTATGTAGGCTTCATGGTGAATGAGTTGGGACTAGAGGTAAAGCACTATATCTGTATGCGGTGTAAGCGGAGATTTAGTTGGAATGAGATGTTGTACCTCCCAGGTATTCGATGCCCTTATTGTGGACAGAGAATAATAGCTAAAACTAGACCTCTTGTAGCAAAAAGAGTGAAAGCTATTTAATTCTACTATGAATTCCACTTATGAGTTCGTATATTATCCTAGCAGCCGTAGATGAAGTTATGTTGTTTATATCATAGGGCGGATAGGTCTCAACTACGTCAAAGCCTACTATACTGCTAGAGAGTATAGTGTGTAAGATGTACATAAATTCCCTGAAGTTATATCCTCCTGGTTCAGGATTACCCACTCCTGGAGCAATGGAGGGATCTAGGACATCCATATCTATCGAAATATAGACCTTTTTCACTCTTCCCATGAACTGACGTACTTCATGCATAACCTCTTTAGTAGGGCTGTATATAGGAATATAGCTTAGTTTCTTTTCTATTTTCACGAACTCCAATTCTTCAGTTGATACTCCTCTAACTCCTACAATCAATATCTCGTCTACTCCTCTTAACTCTACTATTCTTCTAATGACTGTTGCATGTGTAAATTTATACCCTGGTGGGTATTCATCTCTTAAATCTAAGTGTGCATCGAACACCAGTAGCCCTATACTACCGTGTTGTTTAGTGAGTACTTTGACTATAGGTAACGTTATAAGATGCTCTCCACCTATAGCCACTACCGTCTTATGTCCATCCAGTATCTCCATCATAGTCTCTTCGATAATATTAAGACTTTTGATCGGATCGAGATCATAAACTGTGATATCGCCTATATCACATACACTTAGTTTCTCGAAATCGACTCCGTATCTTAATGAATAGCTCTCTAAATGCATAGATTCCTTTCTTATACTCTCTGGTGCAAATTTAGTCCCATGGATTCTCGATACTGTAGAGTCGAGGGGTATTCCTACTATTATGGAAAGTGCTCTATTCACCTCGACAGATTTACCACAGAACTTTACACTAGGCTCACTAAGGTAGAACATTTCACTCAACCAATCTTGTTGATTAGGGAAATACTATATAAACTGTTCAGGGTGAATTTATTAAAATGTGATTAGAGTAGGTAAGTGGGGTAGTACATGGACAAGTACGAGAAGATAGTACGACTAGCTAGGCGAAGAGGGTTCTTCTGGCAGGCCTTCGAAATATACGGTGGTGTTAGTGGTTTCATGAGCCTAGGACCCCTAGGAGTAGCTTTAAAGAGGAATATAATGGATAAGTGGAGAAATACGTTCATAGTACCTCATCAAGATTTCATACTGGAAATAGAGACACCTATAGTCTCTCCTGAAATAGTTTTTAGGGCATCAGGACATTTAGAGCACTTCACTGACTATATTGTAGAATGTTTAGACTGTGGAAGAAAATATAGAGCAGATCACCTCATAGAGCAAAATACGAGTCTCAAGAATCTGGAAAGATACAGTACAGTCGAGCTCACTAACATGATAAGGAAGTATAACATTAAATGTCCAGAATGTAATGGAAGGCTAGGAGAAGTAGGAGTCTTCAATTTACTCTTCAAGACTACAATAGGACCTTATAGTGAAAATATAGGCTATTCTAGGCCGGAAGCTGCTCAAGGAATGTTCATAAACTTTCATAGAATATATCAAATTATGAGAAGAAAATTGCCCTTAGGAATAGCTCAGATAGGTAAGGTTCTAAGAAATGAAATATCACCTAGACAGGGACTGATAAGACTTAGAGAATTTACGATCATGGAGTTAGAGTTATTCTTTGATCCTAAGAATCCTCAATGTCCTCTACTGCATAGGGTAGAGGATATTAAGCTCAGATTACTGACAGAAGACTTACAGAGAAAAGATATAGAAGAGCCCATAGAAATCAGTGTTAGAGAGGCTGTCGAAGAGGATCTGATAATTAATGAGTGGAATGCCTATTTTATGGCACTAGCTAAGGAGTTCATAGAATCTATAGGTGTACCTCCACATAAACAGATGTTCGTTGAAAAACTTCCTGAGGAGAGGGCTCATTATGCTGCACAGACTTACGATCAAGTAGTCTATGTTGAACGATGGGGGTGGATAGAGGTATCTGGTCATGCCTATAGAACGGATTATGATTTAAAAGGTCATATAAAGTACAGTGGTAGAGATTTAAGAGCCCATAGAATACTGAAAGTTCCCAAAGTAGTAAGAAGAGTTGAAGTAAAACCAATAATAGAGACTTTAAGGGAAGATTTCCGTGACTTAATGCCTCAACTGATTAAGACACTTGGAGATCTAAATGCTGAGGTTGTAGCTATGGAACTTCAGAATAAAGGTTACATAGATGTTAAAATATCTGAAGGAAGTTGCTACAGGCTAACCAGAAGACATATTGCAGTAATTACAAAGGAAGAAAAAAGAGGAGTGGAATCTTTTATTCCTCATGTTGCAGAGCCATCCTTTGGTGCTGAGAGAGTCCTATACACGGCCTTGGAATACGCTTATTCTGAAAGAGATGGAAGGATAGTCCTTAAGCTTCCAAGAGATATAGCTCCCATAAAAGCCTCTGTTTTCCCTATAGTTAAGAAGGACGAGTTTATTGAAATTGCCCTGAGAATATATGATAACTTAAAGAGTGCAAGCATAAGTGTAGTATATGATGATGAAGGCGCTATAGGAAGAAGATATATGCGAGTAGACGAGATAGGAGTCCCCTTCGCTATTACCGTAGATGGCCATACTTTAGTAGATGGCACTGTAACTGTTAGAGATAGAGATACATGGCAACAAGTTAGAGTGCATGAGAAGGATTTAGTCAAGTTCATTAAACTTGGATGTAAAAATCCTAAGCTCTCAATTCATGAAATTTTAGTCACTATTAGTGCTCAGTGCTCTTAGCACTTACTTCATCTATACTCCTAACTGCAATACCACCATCATTTAGTAGGGCATTTATGCTTTCTATATCCAGCTCTCTCCCTTCTACAGTGATCCTTATGGTTTCGGTTTTAACATCGACCTCTCTGACGGAGATATTGACCTCTTCTACACCTTCTAAACTACATAACATTCTAGCCAATTCTACTATTGAAAATTCTCGTGGTTTTAAAGCATCTATTACAAGTCGAACTACCCTTATATCTTCAGTCAAATTATCCCCCTCCTACAACGTTGAGGAGGACTACTGTAAGAAGACCCACTATCAATCCTGATAATAGCATAAGTATACCGTACTTCAGTATGTTTTCCTCGGAGAGCCTTGCTAAGAATACTCCTAATGAGAATAGAGATACTCCTATTATGACAATAGAGAGTCCTAGTGCTAACTCAGGATGCAACATACCATACATGGTGAGGATGAAGGGGCTTACTGAAATTAGTGAAAATAGAAGAGGAGCTGTTGCATCAATTGCCGCAGCTAGAATTGTCGTCGTGTTTACGGCTCTCTCTAATATGGATCCACCAAGATCCATGAACATGGATTTCTCTAAATCCTTTATTTCCCTCAATCGCTCTGCTCTTTCTGTCAGTAATGCTCCACTGAAACCGGATACGGCCATAGCTAGGCTTGCTCCAATGGATGCATACACTATTATCCTTGCATCTATGGTACCACTCATATAGGATCCTAATATTATACCAAAGACTGTTAGAATTCCATCAAATCCATTCATTACGAAGTATCTCCTAAGAATGCCACTAGCGTTCATAAGCCTGAGATGGATGCCTATTTTCTCCCTAAGGCTATTACTCAGTATTCTTCGGTAATAATGTTCTATGGTATCTCTTCTATTCTTAAGGAAATCGTTTCTACTAGATGAACTCTCATCCATATCCTGTTCTCTATATTTGTAGGGTATCACACTATTAAACTTATTCCTCCTAATGTAATACTAGTCAACTAGTCTATCTCCTATGTCTCAGTAGTACTCTAAGTCCACTAAGATCTACTTCAATACCTAGTTCGCCTAGTAAATATATCATTTCAGGAAGAACTTGAATCAAGTACTCCTCTGAGACTGTATGTGCCATTGTACATTCATTATCTACAGTTATTATGTTATCCTCGATGAAATATACTATAGGATATATTCTACACCCTTTCGGTCTCCAGCGATATATATTACATTTCCTAGTATTTGGATTGTAAAAAACACAATGGTCATTTATGTTCTTCAATCTGAGTAGACCATCCTTAGATATCACTGAGAATTCCTTCAATTTATAGCCTAATTTGGTTATACGTAATATATCTGTCGGTCCTAGTACCATCTGAGTTTTTACACAACATTTACCACATCTAATGCATTTAAACATATAATCTCAATAAGTAATTATGATCATGGACTATTATTATTAACTGTAATAGTCAAGTTCACATAGACTATCCTCGATTACCTGAGAGTAATCCTTATATTACTGCTGTACAATGGTACCTACATCGAGAGGTGAAAAAGAATTGTATTTAGGCGTATGGGCTCATCCAGGGGATTTTTCAGATGAATCTGCCGTAGATAAATTACTAAATAAACTGTCTGAAATAGGTGCTAATAAGCTCGTCGTCAATGTGAAAGATTCATCGGGACGTGTGTACTTTAAGAGTAATGTGGGTATAATGGCTGAGGTTATAAAGCACTTCGACTTCTTAAGGTATACTACAGAAAGAGCTGGAGAATTCGGTATAGAGGTTCACGCTTGGTTCGTGGTATTTCCCGAAGGAATTAAAGAACTAAAAGGTTTTCTAGAGCGTCATCCCGGATATGCCTGTATCGAAGAAGGAGGGAAACGCATAGGATGGATGTGTCCCTCTCATGAAGAAGTTCACGACTATCTCCTTACACTCTTCCGAGAGGTTATTGAAAATTATAACATCGATGGTATTCATCTAGACTATATAAGATACCCTGAACCCATAGTCTATAAGGCATGCTTCTGTAATAACTGTGGCTTAGGAGGTTATATGGATGAGAAATGGATTCTACATGGTTCTGAATATATAAAGTCGTTCGTCGAGAAGTCTTACAAACTCACTAGAGAATATGGTATTGAACATAGTGCTGCGGTATTCCCTGACTATCCAACCTGTATTATCACTGTTAGACAGGATTGGGTTGAATGGATTAACCGTGGATTACTTGATTGGGTAGCACCTATGACTTATACTAATATTACTAAGATAGTAGAAGAGTTCACTAAGATACATTCATCTCTTGTCTTAGATCGAGCACTATTACTGGAGGGATTAGGTAAACGAAGCTCTAAATCAAGACTATCTCCAGGTGATCTCCTTAATCAAATTCATAAGGCTCTCTTAAATGGAGCAGATGGGGTCATGATATTCAGCTACTCTGGAATGGAAGATCAAGATTTCAGAGCTATTAGTAGATTTATGAGAAGTCTGAGAGGTATACAGTAAAGGATAAAAATTAAGGCTCTAGCATAACAAGGATGGATATGGCAAAGGATGCATACATCAGATTAGAGGTTCCAATACCAGATAATGTGGAATTGAGGGTGGAGGGTAAAGTAGTACTTGTAAGAGGGCCGCTAGGGCAGCTTAAAAAAGATTTCTCATATGCTAAAAAAGTGAATATATCTAGAGAGAATAATAGGGTAGTCCTTGAGACATACTTCGCTAGAAAGAGGGATAAGGCTCTTATCGGAATGCTTGCAGGAAAGATAAAGAGTATGATAGAAGGTGTACTGAGGGGATATAGGTATAGGATGTATATAGTGTATGCACACTTTCCAATGAATCTAAAGGTATCCAAGGATGAAATAATAGTAGAGAACTTCCTAGGGAGGCGCGATATAATACGAGTAAAGATAGTAGAAGGAGCTACTGTAAAAGTACTGAAGGATGAGGTCATTATAGAAGGACTGGATAAAGAAGCAGTTGCTCAGACAGCAGCTAACCTTCACCAGGCAACTAAGCTTAGAGGAAAGAGAAGATTAGCCCCTCATGGAAGAGCTGGTGGCCCTGGAGTACTAGATGGAATATACTTATACAAGGTTGAGCACTTAAGATAACTACCTTCTATACCTCTTAGGTCTTAGATTGTAGCTTCTGCACCTTCTACACCTTACGGCACTCCAGGAATTTCGAGCACCGCATTCTCGGCATATTTTCACCTTAAATGTATGCTCTAGTGCTACTTGCAACTTTACAGGGTCTGTGATTGGCATATCGATCCCTAGACAATTTCGTTAAGGGGACTCTTATTAGCTTTACTCATGGTTACAGTAGGTCTTTAATTTAAGTATTTTATAGGAGGAGAGTTATATCAAAACGATGAAAGATATGAGAACTACTATTTTCGGCTGGAGGGGAGTGAGTTTTGAACTACCAAGAGAGTGGGAACTTGTGAGAGAAGTGGTAGAGAAGAAACATGGTTACTTCGATATGGAAGATGAACTTATGTTGAGACTTAGAGTCTACTGGGAAAGAATTCCTTTCGAAAAAAGTCCAGAATTAATAGATCAATTGAATAAAATAATAAAGCAACTTAAGAAGAAGAGTAAGGAGTTAAAAACAGTAGGAAGGCTAAGAATGAAAGTACATGGTCATGATGCCATCCTCACAAGGGTTAAATTAAGTCCTCCCTTAGAGATGCTACTTCTCGTATGGTATTGTGAAGATAGAGAGAGGAGTTATGTCATCCATTTATACTACAAAACTAAAGAATACGAGTACATAGAAGATGTATTTAGGAAAATAGTCAGTAGTTTAAGGTGTCATGGAAAAGAGTATCTATGGAGTTTTCAAGGAATTTCAATAAGATTGCCCTCTGAATACGAGGCAGTTGCCTATAGAGTCACTTCCGGATTAAGTTGGCTTAGACTGTACAATTCTAAAACTAGAGACTACATATTCATTCTCTATAATACTATGGGAAGTGAATTACTAAGAGACTATTATAGAAGTGTTCATGAATGGTATTTAGACTTAGTCAAAAAGGAGGTCAGTAAAATAATAGGTAAACGTGTAGAAAGGGGGCGTGAGAATACTAAAATTGCGTACCATAGTGGTATCAAGATCAGAGAAGGGACCATGGCTTTGCTTAGAAAAAAAGTGAATACAATTTCATACATCTGGTACTGTGATAAAACTAATAGATTGATCTCAGTAGTCATAGCACCATCTAAGGCGAAAGACCTCGAAAAGTTACAGAGAGTCATGGATACTATAAGGTGTCATTGAAACACTAGGAGTTCGCAGTTCTCGCCATTAAATAAGCATCTTCACCATTGTGGTAATATCTAGGTATGATATTGACTGTCTTAAAGCCGAGTTTTCTATAAAGAGAGATAGCTGGAGTATTCGATTTCCTTACTTCAAGGTAATATTCACTAACTTTATATACATTCTTCATGGCTTCCATAGCCCTCTTCATAAGTGCTGTACCTATACCTCTTCTCCTAGCCTCTGGAAGTACTGCTAGAGATATCACGTGACCCTTTTTAACTATGAATCTCTCTCCTACTAGAGATCTTCCATATTCAACCCTGCACATAACATATCCTACAACTTCCCCATTTAGTTCTGCCACTAAGAAAGCTTTAGGAAAGGATCTATAGTGTTCGACAAAGAAAAAGGGTGGATAGTTCTCAGGTAGTGTTGTACGATTTATATATAATACCCTATCCAGATCTTTGAGTTGGAATTCTCGTATTATAAATCCCTCATTCTTCACTCTTTCTACCTCTCTCCCTAATATATTTGATCACTATAATAACTACTATAACTATTAATACTGAATACAATAACCATGGTGACCTTGAATAGATTAGCGATAATATTCCAAGATATGGTACTATTAACAGAACTTTTCCTTTAACTTTGTTCCTTTCTATGGGTCTTAGATCCTCTGTAGGATTAGCATCTCCTTTGGTGACATATTTACCTGTATCCGTTATCCTTACTAGTCTATGTACTATCAGATTAGAACCTCTTTCAAAGACTATGATGTCTCCTTCTCTATAGAGATTACTTCCTACAACTACTATCATATCCCCTATATGTAAGGTAGGATCCATACTATAACTTGAAACTGTTGCAAGAGGAACTGGAGTACTCAGTATATTCGATATTATATTCACAAAGAATATAACAATGAGAATTAATAAAACAAGTAGTATGTTCTCTAATACCTGCCTCTTCGATATCTTCAGTTCGATCCCCTGTGCTAAGAAAATTAAACTACTATAAATACACTTATCCTGAACTCAGATTATGGACCTATACGTTAAATAATGATTCTATATACTTATTTCCGATAACATGATGAAGTCCATTCTTTATCGATGCTGTTCTGGATATATAGTAGCATTTGTGGAAGACTACTATCTCCTATCTGTATTTTTATTTGTATAATAGTGTTTATCTCAATATATATCATAAGTAACATAGAATTATACCAAATTACATATATTATATGTAGATTTTATACGTACTATTACTACTAAATAGCACACTAGCCCCGAGAGCAATCTATATATAGAAGCGCTATACAGAAAAGTGAGGGTGTGAGTATGGCAGGTAGGGGTATGGCAGGTAGAGGTAAGGCTATAGCTATTCCTGCAATAATACTAAAAGAGGGAACACAGAGAACTGTAGGTGCTGAAGCAAGACGGACTAACATACTGGCTGCACGCGTTCTTGCAGAAATGCTCTCGACCTCTCTAGGTCCTAGAGGAATGGATAAACTTCTAGTTGATAGCTTTGGAAGTGCGACTATAACAGGTGATGGTGCCACTATTCTAAAGGAGATGGATATTCAACACCCTGTGGCGAAGATGTTAGTAGAGGTAGCTAAGGCCCAAGATGAGGAAGTTGGTGATGGAACTACAAGTGTAGTAGTACTTGCTGGGGAGCTTCTGAAGAATGCAGAGGAACTACTCCTAGAGAATATTCACCCAACCATAATAATGGAGGGGTACAAGAAAGCGCTTGAGTATTCACTGAAAGTAATAGATGAAATAGGAATTAAAGTGGACCCACTAGATAGGGAAGTACTCAGACAAGTAGCTGAGACAGCATTAGCTAGTAAGGTAGTCTCAGAGTATAAGAGTATGCTAGCAAATCTTGCTGTTGAAGCTATACTACACATAGCACAAAAACTACCAGATGGTACCTACAAAGTAGATCTAGATGATGTAAAAGTAGAAAAGAAGAAAGGAGAATCTATAGACCAAACCACATTAGTTAAAGGAATAGTACTAGATAAAGAGGTTGTACACCCAGGGATGCCTAAGAGAGTGGAGAATGCAAAAATAGCCCTACTAAACTGTCCGCTTGAAATAGAAAAACCGGAATGGAGTGCTAAGATAAGAGTCTCTAGCCCAGATCAGTTAAAAGCATTCCTCGACCAGGAGGCTGAAGTACTAAAGAAAATGGTAGATAAGATAGCCTCTATAGGAGCAAATGTCTTAATAACACAAAAGGGAATAGATGACCTTGCACAACACTTCCTAGCAAAGAACGGTATACTTGCCGTTAGAAGGGTCAAGAAGTCTGATGTAGAGAAGATAGCCAAAGCTACTGGAGCTAAAGTAGTCACGAGTATTGAAGACTTAAAGCCAGAGGATCTAGGGGAAGCTAAACTAGTAGAAGAGAGAAAAGTTGGAGAAGACAAGATGGTGTTCATCGAAGGTTGTCCTAATCCTAGAGCTGTTACTATCCTAGTAAGAGGAGGAGCAGAACATATAGTAGATGAGGTAGAGAGAGCTATTCATGACGCCCTCTGTGTCTCTCGTAATATAATAAGAGAGCCTAAAATAGTAGCTGGAGGAGGAGCACCTGAGTTCGAAATAGCAAGACGACTTAGGGAATTTGCTAGTAGTCTCGGTAGTAAAGAACAACTAGCAGTACTCAAATATGCAGATGCATTAGAATCCATACCGACTATACTAGCTAGAAATGCGGGTATGGAGCCTGTTGATGTGATAGTAGAACTTAGGACTAGACATGATAGAGGAGAACTATGGGCCGGTGTAGATGTACTAAATGGCAGAATAGATGACATGATGAAGCTTAAAGTTCTAGAGCCTACAATAGTAACGAAACAAAAGCTAAAATCCGCTACTGAAGCAGCCGAAATGATACTCAGGATAGACGACATAATCGCTGCAGCTCCTCCCAAGGAGAGAGGAAAAGAAAAGGAAGAAGTCCCACCTGAGTACTAAGTGAAGTCTGATGAGAGATAAGATAAAGAGTATAGTGGGGCCCAAAAAACTAACTAGGTATGAGCTAGCTAGGGTAATAGGTGCTAGAGCTTTACAAATAGCTCTCGGAGCACCCGTACTGATAAAAATACCTCCTGGAATAACAGATCCAATAGATATAGCAATGCTAGAGCTAAAGAGAGGAATCCTACCAATAATAATAAGGAGGAGACTGCCCAACAACGAGTATCAAGATATCCCAGTAAGCACCTTACTAAGTAGTAGCGAGGAATAGTATTTTTCCTATCGCAATCAAATATTCACATCAACTTTGTACTCTTTCCCCCTAATTACTACCTCTATCTCATCTCCTATGTCCGGTTTTCTTGGTAATTTACTCCACTCATCCTCACTTAAGTATAATACCAGTCTAGGATATCTCATTCTACCTCTGGCAGTCAGGGACCTAATGACCTGGCTAACTACGGGGATGACCTCCCTCATAAGCTCGGATTGAGGACCTTGCATTGTAATTATAGGTCCAGGAACTTCTCTCTCCTCGACAAACTCAAGTTTTACAAAGTTCTCTCCAGTAGGATCTGTTATTAACGTCTTACTTACCAATACTGCTTTAAATTTAACTTCTAACATGTGTTACACTCACTTTATCTCGCTTATAACAGTATATAAAAGCGACGGTAGTACTAAAGACACCACTCTCATTCTATAACTCTCTATGAAGATAACTACAAGTAGATTTTTCTAGATCTGAGTAAAATAATACTTGGTGAAGGTATGTCTGAGTTCGATGAGTGGTGGAAGAGAACTAGGAAATTCTTTGAAGATATAGATAGGCTTTTCGACGAGCTAATCAGAGAGTCTCTAGGAGAAGAAAGACGAAGGAGAGTCTTCGGACCATACTACTATGGGTTCAGAGTTACTATAGGTCCTGACGGAGTGCCTAAAGTTGAAGAATGGGGTAATGTGAGGCCAGGTCCTATAAGACCTAGAATATCCGAGGCTATTGAGCCCTTTACCGATACGATAGAAGAAGAGGATGTCATAAGGATAGTAGCCGACATTCCAGGTGTTGAAAAGGAGAAGATAGATATTGAAGCTACTGAGGATACCGTAGTGATATCGGCTTCTAATGAAGATAGAAGGTACTATAAAGAGGTTCGACTACCAGCACCAGTGAAACCTGAAACAGCTAAGGCTACATATAGGAACGGTGTACTGACTATAACCATAGAAAAGAAGGAAAAGATCAAGAGAAGAGGATTTAGGATAAAGATAGATTAATTCATTTTTTAAAATACTATCTTAGAACTTTCTCATGTATATACTCAATACTATTGAGACTCTTAGAATACGTTATCGTAAGACCGAGAAAGGAAAGATTTATATTACGATTGACTAAGAGGAAGCAGAGAAAGACGGTGATAGTATGGAGGCACCAACAGGAGAAGTGAGAGTAGGTGCTAAACCGACAATGAACTACGTACTAGCGACAGTAATACAGTTCAATCAAGGTGCTAAAAATGTAGTTCTAAAGGCTAGAGGTAGAGCAATACTGAAAGCTATAAACGCAGCACAGATTACAGTAAATAGATTCCTAAGAGATCAGGTAGAGATCAAGGATGTAAAGATAGGCAGTGAAGTAGTAGGAGAACCAGATAAACCTAGAAACATATCGACTATAGAAATACTATTAGAGAGGAAGTAGTTTTTCTACCATACTCTCATAGCTAAAATCCACGACATAATGATTAGTACTACCACTGCTAAAAGATTCACCATACTAGTACCTCCAGGATCTATTATGAAAGCATATACACTTACTATGAGAGTTATTGTAAGGACCTGTCCATAGTACTTCATTATCTTAAACCGAACCTCCATTCTACCATCTCTTCTTGCTTTAATAGTCATTATTAAAGCAAGAGCAAATGAAAGTACTGATAGAGATACCGATATAACAGTGATGATATATTCTATTACCATAAATTAGACCTCATAAGTCTATGAATTCAGGAGATCTCTTAAGCTTGATTATCGGTATATGAATCCATCCAGGTCTTATACCATCTTCTACTCTTACTTGCTCTTTTGACGTTAAGTTAATCAGAAGATATTTTCCTTTTAACTCACTCTTATTCCTATAATAATAGAATACAGGGATACCATACATTTTGTAGTAGTCTTTAAGCACTGCTAGTAGACCATAAATATATGAGCCATCCCTACCTTTAAACGACATTATATATATGGGGTATCCCATACTCGACATTGAAGCGGCGAATCTCGCTAGAGAATCAAGTCCTTCAACCTCTATATTTACACAATGCTTAAACCTTTCATTTAAATTCTCCATCTATTGAGCCTCCACTTTAATATTTACTCGTAATCCTTCTTTTAAGTTTCTAAGAGTGTGTAGGTACTCATCATGTTCCAATCTGCCTAGAATAGTAACTCTTCTTGTTAACCTCTGTGACTTAAGTGCGATATAAATGCTCTTAGTAGATGGGGAATAGAATACATCTCCTACCTCTACTCGTGTAGTAGGCTTCTCTAAAATTGAGGAGGCTCCGAGAGGGATCTCTACAAGTCCCTCTCCTATGCGATATACTCTACACTTACTCGGTATATTCCCTATAAGTTTACTAGTACAAAGAGGGGCCTTAATACCATCTATTATCAATACTGCTAGCACTCCGTCCTTCGTTTCTAGTATTACCCTATATTTCAAGAGCTACCCCTCGATTATTGAATTGAAAGGATATATTTTTTACTACTCGTAGTAAGGATTACTAGGTGACTGTTAATGAATCTCTCTCAGTTTAAAGATCCGAAGGATGCACTAAAATACCTTAAAAAAGAAAGGAAGAGGCTTGAGAAAGAGATGGAATTATTACTTAAGAAAAGAGATAGAGGAGAGATTGATGATGAGGAGTTCAATAGTAAAAAGAGAGAGATTGAGAGAAAATTTATAGAGATAATGGATAGAATAGCCCAAATGAAGTACTTATCTGGTGTTTAAGTGAATAGAAGTAAAATAATACTTTCACCCTACCCTCTTCTATCACATTTATTAAGTTAGGTGAAAGTTAACTATTGAGGTGGAAGATAATGAGCGATCTGGAAAAGTATAAACTCAAGTATGCCTTTGCAGAGGATTATGGTACTAGCTACTATAAATTTGGACCTGTTGGAGAGACACCAGACATAATAGAGAATAGAGGTATAATACTGGACAAAATATCCATAGTTTCAAAAATCATGGGTATTGAAAAAAATATTATAGTCGGTCCCGAAGTAGCCACCTATATAGGACATAGAGAGGCTATAGGAAGGCATTTAGTATATCCTATGAGAGATGGTCTAGTGGAAAAAGAGAATGAAAGAAGTTGGAGAGTAATCTACGAGATCACTAAGTACGGACTTAATAAACACAGACCCATAGCTTCAGATTTTAAAGGATTCTATGTAGCTGCTGCTCTCTCAGCTATAGCACCAGAATACATGTACCGGAGGATCTTCGAAATACATCAGAAGATAGATGAAGAAACGGGATTAGTTAAGGCCGTCACTATAATACCTCAGCCCTTAGCTGTTGCTATAGCAGAAAAATCCATAACCTGTATAGTGGTGGAGTCAGGACATGGTAATACGCAGATAACTCCTATCTCTAGATACCCGATTAGAGAGGCTATACTCTCCCTCAATAGAGGAGGAGCAGAGGCAGATGCCATTACAGCAGAGATCTTAAAGGATTGCGGATATGGCGATCTAGCTAGAGAAGAGAAACTGATAAGATGTATCAAGGAGTCGATAGGTCTAATACCTACTGACTTGCAGACTAGTATTGAAAAAGCAAAAAAGGACCCTGAGAGATTTAGAGCAGTATTCCACATACCGAATACTACTATTACGATAGATTTAGAGGAGAACTCATGGATGAGATTCTTGATAGGAGAGATAGTATTCGATCCTGAAAACGAAATATTTGAAAGTTTTTACAGAAAAGGAATGCCTAGACCGAGGGATACAATGGTTGGCGATACGAGAATTCCTGGAACCATAGACATGGCTAGAGCTATTATAATGTCAGCAGAAAGGACATCTTTCGAGGTACAAATGTACCTCTATAGAAAGATAATACTTAGTGGTGGAAACTTCTCATGGAAAGTTCCTAGAGGTCTTGAAGATGCAGCAACTGATGCGGCAACTAAAATCATGAGTATGCTTAAGAAATACAACATCGAAGCTAGGGTAGAGCTAACAAAGGATCCCATGTACTCGGTGTGGAAAGGTGCACTTGTCTATGCAATAGCAGTTCCAGATGAATATGAGTGGAATTGGGAAAGTATGGAAGGTTGGTATAAGTGGAGGTAGTGTACTCGAAATGAATTCCATAGAGGACTTTAAAGAAGTAATAATCGAGCACTTTCGTAGAAGAGGATGTACGCGACCTCAAGTAGATATATCTGAAGATGTCATTAAGCAAGTGGATCTAGTACTTCAGGATGCTAATAACTTATTAGCCTTTAGAATATTTCGTGGTATAGTATACTCCGCAGCGGAGTTCAGAGTAATGATAGATGAAGAGATACTTAGAGCTACTAAATTAACCGAGGTATTCGATAAAGTGTACATAGTGATTCCAGATACTTATACCGACATGGCTAGATCAGTGATAAGTGGTAGAATTCTCGATGAAGTAGGAATAGGGATTATAGCAGTAGATGAACATGGTAATGTAGAAGAACTCCTAGTACCCAGACCTACAAAACTTACTCGAAGAGAACTAGGAAAGGGAATAGAAGAGATAGTAGGTGACCTAAGGCGGAGAATAGATGAAATAGAACTACTTTATAACTCACTAAAGACAGAGTTTGGAGTACTGTCCGAAAAAATTACTAAAATTGAGAGAACTCTTAGCATGCTCAGAGAAGAGGTAGATGTACTCAAAGGAAAGCTATCTACCCTACCCACTAGGCATGAAATTATTGAAGAAATAGGTGAGAAAACTCTTGCTCCGGTAGAGGAATTACCTTCCTTCGCTAAGAATAATCCTTGGCTTGAGATTCTTAGAAAACGGGAGAGAGAATGACAGAAGTAGATGAAACTAAGTTAATGAGGGAAATCTTAGACTTGATAGATAGTAGAACTGACTATGACGAAAGTGTTAAAAAGTTGGCTAAGGATATTCTCATAACCTTCAAGAGAGAGGGGAAGAAGGGAGTTGAAAAAATAATTAACAAGTTAATCGAGGGAATTAGTTCCGATGTCTAGAGGTTTTAGAATAGAAAGCCTAGAGATAGAGGGATTTAGAGCATTTAACCTACCTCGTAAGTTCAAGTTAGGAGATGCTAGATTCATATTACTGATAGGGCCTATAGGCTCAGGCAAATCCTCAGTTCTAAAAGCTATAGAATACGCTCTCTATGGTTCCTCCTACGAGATTACTAGACTAGGACCAGTTAGATTAAAACATGAAGATGTGATAAACGATTTCAAGGATATGCTGAACATAGAACTTGTACTAGGAGGAGAACATGAACTAAGAGTGGTCAGGAGTAGAAAAAGAGGAGGAGTAGGTAAACTAAGAGTTTACATCGATAATAGACCTGTTAAAGGTGAAGCTGAATCCTTTCTCAGAAGCTGTATAGTACTGGGTCATGAGGATTTTCTAAGAGAAATAGTCATACACCATCTCATACTAAGAGATATTGTTGAAGGTGGTCCAGTAAGAAGGAGTGTAGCTTTAGATAGACTCTTTGGCATAGAGATGTTAGAGCAGACATACAAAAGCATACCACTAACCATAGTTGAGAAGAAGATAGATGAACTTAAGATGAGAATAAAGGAAGTAGATCTAGAACTAGCTAGAATAGGTTCTCTCTACACTCCTCAAGAGTTAAAATCCTTAGAGGCGGACATTGAAAGACTTCGGGAGAAAGTATCAACTATTCAGCAAGAGTACGACTATATCGAGAATCTACTCACAAAACTTGAAGAAGCTAGACTGAAGTATGGACTACTTCTAGAGAGATACAGTAACTTAGAAAGTCAACTAGAGGATATAGAGAAGAGACTAGAAGAAGTAGAGGAAGTAAGTACAGTAGAGCTTATTTCAGACATGGAGGATGTACTTGAAAACACAATTTCATTCCTCCGAGATATGTTATATGAGGATATTATTAAAGAGATCCCGAGAGGAGATGAGATATCGCTTAGTGAAAAAGTACTCAAAAGTACTAGTAAAGCTCTCGACGTAGTAAGTAGTATAGTAAGAGACCTGGAATTTAAGCTAGAAGACCTAGTGAATGAGAGGATGGAGTATAAGAGAAGGTATGATGTACTACGAAGTAGAAAACTAGACCTAGAGTCGGAAATAGAGAGGTTACTTCATTATCGCTATGAATATATGAAGCTTGTTAAGAAGTATGGAATACCAGATGACATAGAGAAGAGAATAGAGCAAAAGGAATCAGAATTTCTAAGACTCAATCGTAAGAGTAGGCAGTTAAGAAATCTGTGGGATCTCCTTAAAATACTAATAGATAGACTTAGATTGGAAAAAAAGATAGAGTGCCCTGTATGCGGTAGCAAACTCGTAGAGGATGATCTGAAAAAGATATTGGAGAGAAAAGACAGATTGGAAAAGAAAGAACTAGTAGATACTATTACAAGGATGGAGAGAATAGAAAAAGAGATTGAAAAATTAAGAGAGATTCTGGATAGAATTAAAGAGTTAGAGGAGAAAGTCAGAAAACTAGAGGAACTGGAGTTAGAGAGAGAAGAACTAGAAAGAAAAACATCGAAGTTAAACAACATACTTCAGCATGCTGAGGAAAATATCCATATAGTAAGAGATAAAATAGGAAGAGCCAAACATTTAGAAGTAAGATTACAAGATCTAATAAGTAAACTGAGCACCTATCTTGAAAGAAAAGATCTAATTGAGAAGCAAAAGGAGCTTCATAGTAAATTAAAGAGCATTAAAGAAGAGTTGGAGAAATTGAAGTATGAAGAAGATAGGTACTTAAAATTAAAGAAAAAGAGAGAAGAGCTGAGGAGGACACTGTTCGAAAATAGAGTTAAGCTGGAGAGTATGCTCAAGGACTATGAAAGAACGAAAAAAGAGCTGGAAAAGGCTCATTATTTATTCAAAAATAAGGAGCTATTAGAGAAAAAATTAAGAGATCTCGAGACACTACATAAGCGTCTTAAGAGTGTTAGAAATCTCCTAAGAGTAGTACAAGCTGATCTTAGGACTCGCATGCTAGAGAGGATAAGGAGTAACATGAATAAGACCTTCAGACAACTCTATGTACATCCAGATCTAGTAGAGGTAGATATAAGAGCAGTCGAGGTAGCCAAGAGGAGTATATACGAAATATATGTAAGACGAAGTAGTGATGGAGAATGGGTGCCTATATACTCGAAACTCAGTGATGGTCAAAGACTAATGATAGCTCTATCCCTACTTCTCTCTATATACAAATTATATCCACATAACATAGATTTTATATTACTAGATGAACCCTTTGCTAACATAAATGGAGAATGTAGAAAATCTATTCTCAAACTCCTAGCGAGAACCGATAGTCCTCAACAGGTGCTCATAGCAACGCAAGACGAAACTATAATAAGTCTTATAAAAAAGATAATCGATAAGGACAAGATAATAGTATACAAACTAACCTATGGAGGAGTAGAAGGCCCTAGAGTTACTAGGATACATTAGGATCACTATGGACACATTCATAATAGTGGATGGCTATACTGATGAGCCAGCTGGTCTAGGTGTCCCACCATATCTTGATGTCTATCCACGATATGTGGCTGGTGCTATATGGAGTGTCATTCCTTCAGCTAGGATACTCTATTTTACTATAGATGAAGTACGTGCTAAATTCGATGAATTTCTTGGGCTGGCTCAAAAGGCTAGAGTCGTGATTGTAATAGCTGGAGTTGCAGTACCCGGTAAGTATCTCGGTGGTACACCTATTACACTTTCAGAATTAGAGCTTCTCAGTAGGATTATAGAAAAGCCAATAAAGATACTGGGAGGACCTGTCGCTATGTTTGGGATTGGAAGTGAAGGAGGGAGAGTTGCAGAACTTCCCGATAGATTGAAAGAAGACTATGACTTGGTAGTCAAAGGTGATATTGAGCTGGCAGTGTATGAGCTTCTCGTGAACAATTATTCTCTGGAAAAGGTATCGACTGAGATTACTAGAAGAGACTATAGGCTAATTAATACCTTCGCAAGAAGAGGAGCTAAGATTGTAATGCAACACCCAAATTACTCTAGAAATCTGATAGTAGAGATAGAGACCTTTAGAGGATGTCCACGATACATAGTAGGTGGATGTTCATTCTGCATAGAGCCCTTGTATGGAAGTGTGGTATTTCGACCTATAGAGGATATTCTCCTAGAAATAGAGGCCCTGTACTCCTTCGGAGTGGATTGTTTCAGAATAGGGAGACAGACTGATCTATACTCATATATGGCTAAAGATGTTGGAAAAGAGGAATTTCCTAAACCTAATCCCCAGGCTATAGAGGCCCTCTTTAGAGGTATTAGAAACATAGCCCCTAGATTAAGAGTGTTACATATAGATAATGTAAATCCAGGTACTCTTGCACATCACGAGAAAGAGGCTAGAGAGATAACCAAGATCATCATAGAATACCATACTCCAGGAGATGTTGCGGCTCTTGGAGTAGAAAGTGCAGACCCCAGAGTGATTAAATTGAATAATTTAAAGGCTACTCCCGAAGAGTCTATGAAGGCTATAGAAATCCTCAATGAAATAGGAAGACGTAGGGGATATAATGGATTACCGGAACTACTCCCTGGAGTTAATTTTGTAGCTGGATTATTAGGAGAGACTAAAGAGACTTATATACTCAACTATGAGTTCTTAAGGGAGGTCCTGGCTAGAGGCCTACTACTGAGACGTATAAACATAAGACAGGTGCTAGTATTTCCGCATACACGTATGTGGGAAGTAGGTATTAGGATAATTGCAAGGCATAAGAGATACTTCCATGCGTTTAAAAAGAAGGTTAGGGAAAATATCGATAGGATTATGTTAGAGAGAGTTATTCCTCGCTATACTGTATTAAAGGATGTCTTCACTGAAGCATATAAGGGAGAATATACATTGGCAAGACAAGTAGGTGCTTATCCTATACTAGTTTATATTCCCTATAGAATTCCACTGTTTAGGTATATTGATGTGGCTGTAGTAGATTATGGCTATAGATCTATTACAGGACTTCCAACTCCCCTGAATATAAATTCAGCTCCCCGTAAAGTCCTAGAGAAGGTGCCTGGTTTGGGTAGATCGACTGTTGCTGAAATTCTTTCTAAAAGACCTCTTAAGAGATTGAAAGATCTTAATGGTATAGAAACTCCTATCAGATTATCGCTTGAGGATAGATTTAGGTTTTAAATTTACTCATATAGAAAGTCCTCAAGTGTTCCTACTCTTCTTCTAGTCATATTTTCATACTTCCCTACATCATCGGCATTCTTGAATATATTAGCTAATACTCCTGGTCCTATAGACGGTATTGAGAGTAGTTTAGCCTTAGGTGCAGTGAGTATATCACTTAGACTCTTAAAACCATAGTTGTAGAGCATACGCGCTCTTACCCTCCCTATTCCCTTGATACGTGTGAGCTCTAATAGCTCCTCCTTCACTCCGTACTTTACTCTTTCTCTAAGTGTGGATAGGGGCTTAAGATGATGATGCATTCCATAAAGCTTAGCTAGTTCATGTGCTGAATACAGTAGCCATTCAGCTCTCTCTGAAATGGAGTATATATCTCCCGGACCTACATCATATTTCTCTATTACTCTATCTTCCGAGAGCTCATTTATCCAGTCATTTAATAGAAGAGCTACCTTAAGCTTAGCTAGGAATACCTCTAGTTCGAATTCGTCCTCTGGTGGTTTATAAGCCAACTTGTTGTAATTTCTTCTTATCCACTCGTTTAGTTTTCTTCTCTCTCCTCTCCTCAAGTACAGTGTGGGCATATCCGGGGTCTGAACCACTATGTGTAGGTAGGCAAATTCATGTGGTTCTTTAAGCTCCTTTAATGAGCTTATGATAAGTTTGGCTGTGAGGGGATCTATGTATAGTTCGGAGACTCTTCGTCCTAATACTGTAGCTACTATATGTTCACCTTTTACCTCTATGAATT
Organism: Thermoprotei archaeon; assembly: GCA_003650785.1. Taxonomy (GTDB): domain Archaea; phylum Thermoproteota; class Thermoprotei; order Thermofilales; family B20-G17; genus B20-G17. Next base: position 30,751 of record QMRW01000002.1, read on the forward strand.
CATTGCTTCTAAGGAAATTTATTATCCTCTTTATCATACTCCTTATCATCAGTAGTGACCCCTGTCTACTAAACAAACTTCTACCAAGTAGCTTGAATATTTCCTCAATAGTGTTGGCAAATCCAGTGGATAGTATAGCTAATATATGGGCTCTAAGTATAGGCTCTGCTGATAGTCTCGATATTATGTTCTCTGGCTTGGATAATACATATCTCTCCATTAAATATTCGACTTCATCTCTATTTCTAGCTATTAGTATGGACTCTCCCCACTTATCGTACTTAGGTCTTCCAGCTCTTCCGCTCATCTGCTTATACTCCATGATAGGAATTTCTTCATAGATTCCAATTTCGCTGTTATACCTCTTATAGTCGTATATTACGACTCTTCTAGCGGGTAAGTTGACACCTGCTGCTAGTGTAGGTGTTGCAGTAATTACTTTAATTATATTCTCTCTAAAGCTATCCTCTATGATCCTTCTACACCTATGGGAGAGCCCTGCATGATGAAAGGCTATACCGCATCTTACACACTTTACAAGTTGCTCCGTTATTCTATTCCTCTCGCCTTCTAGAATAGCTCTCGAGATATCAAATAGTCTATCTCTCTCCTCTTTCCTGAGTAGTTTTGATACGTAAGGCGTTAAATTTGAAGCTAGAGTTACTGCTCTCTGTCTAGTACTAGTGAATACTAGTACCTGCCCCCCATTCTCTATAGCTTCGAGTGTTAGGTTTACTATGCTACTCCCATAGCTCTTCATTATCGCCTTACATGATCCGTCAGGATATACAATGGTCTGGTCTAGGTACACTCCCTCCTTAAGAGGTACAGGTCTCCAATCACTCCTGATTAGTTCCGCATTTAACCATTGGGCTATCTCTTCAGCATTACTTATAGTAGCACTTAAGGCTATGAACTGAGCTTCTGGTAGGAGATGTTTGAGTATTGTAATCAGTATTTCAAGTGTTGCTCCTCTTTTTCTACTTCCTACTAAGTGTATTTCATCGATTACTACTGTTCCCACCTTGCGAAGCCATGGAGCTTTATGTCTAATTAGGCTATCGGCCTTCTCATTTGTTGTCACTATTACATCGTAGTTCTCTAACCATGGATCTGAACTGTCGTAGTCTCCTGTAGTTAATGCTACTTTAAGACCTAGTTCAGAGTATTTCGATACATCCCTGTATTTTTCCAAAGCTAGTGCTCTCAAGGGGGTCAGGTATATGGCTTTACATCTTTTTTCTAGAAAGTTCTTTACTATTGCTAACTCTGCTATCAGAGTCTTTCCTGATGCTGTTGGTGCTGAGACTACTATATCTCTACCCTCTAGAACTCCTCTTTCTATAGCCTCTCTTTGAGGAGGAAAAAGCCTAGTGATTCCGTACTTTTTTAGGATTAATCTTACTCTTTCGTCGATGTCTATTTCCTCTACATTCATGGTCTCAAGTCTTCTTTATATATCCACTTCTAGGCTCATATATCTCTCCTTCTCGCTTGAGATGATCAAGTGCTTTTTCTATGAATACCCTATCTAGTCCCTCTTTTTCCGCTCTTTCATAGAGTACGTCTATCTTAATAGGCTTCCCTTTATTCTCTTCCTCTAGTTTCCTAATTAGTTCCATGAGTCTGATGAATTTCTCTCTCTGAGATTTAGGCTTTCCCGTCATGACTATGTCTATATCTATTCTTTTAGTCTCCATATCCATACCTACATTCTTTAGGTAGTACATCATCAACTCTATAGCTACTTCTACATCCTTGACAGTAACAGTATCGCTTAGTTTCATCTTAGCATTAGCTTCTGCTAATCTTATGAGTGCCTCAAGTTGTCTTGGAGTTATAGTAACTGGAGCATTAGGATCTTCACCACGTTTCCTCATTTCAACATAGAATCTTACTAGTCTCTCCTCAGCTTCTGGTGATAGCTTTGGATGTATGTACTTCTTCGCATATGCAATATACTTCTTGAGCAGATCTAAGGGGATATATTCTGGATATACTCGTTCAAATGCTTTACTATGCATTCTCACTAGATGCTGTGCCAGTCTAGAGTCTCTTTCCTCCTCAGGTACATCCGTTATGACAAATATGAGGTCGAACCTAGATAGTATTGTTACAGGTAGGTCTATATTCTCAGCTATAGTCCTATTAGGTAGATATCGTCCATAGGCTGGATTTGCTGCAGCAAGTATAGCAGCCCTTGCGTTAAGTCTAGCAACTATACCTGCCTTAGCTATGCTTACGGTCTGTTGCTCCATCGCTTCGTGTATACTGACTCTATCCCTAGGATCCATCTTGTCGAATTCATCAATACATGCTACACCTCCATCAGCTAGAACTAAAGCCCCTGCCTCAAGATAGAATTCCCCAGTGGTCTTATCTCTTACTACCGCCGCGGTAAGGCCGGCTGCAGTGGATCCCTTTCCAGTAGTGTAGATAGCCCTAGGCGCTAATGATGCTATATATCTTAGTAACTGGCTCTTGGCGGTTCCTGGATCTCCCACTAGTAGTATATTTATATCTCCTCTTACTCTAACACCGTCTGGAAATACTTTAGGCTCTCCACCGAAGAGGAGACAGGCAATACCTTTCTTAATAATATCATAGCCATATATCGAGGGGGCTATGGATTTGACTATTAATTCTTCAATATCTTCCCTACTAGCCAACTGTAGGATTTTCTTGACATCATCTGGAGTTAGCTCTACTTCAAAGAATTCTTTACCTTCTACTTCGATAGAGTTGACATCAATATAGGCGCTAAAGAGAGGAGGTCTATCCTTTCTCAGAGTTCTTTCATGCCTGACCTTGAGGATACCTAAAATCTTCACTCTGTCTCCAGGTCTTATAATGTCCACTAAATCCTCCACTAGTACTGCCTCTATAGACCTAGGTATCTGTCCAGGAGGGAGTTCCTCAGGTCTCTCCTGTATTACTACCTTCTGCCATTCTATGAAATCACTCTCTTCAGGTATAAGCTCGTAGTCTCTTCTCCTAATTCCTATGCTCTTTGTCTCGGATGTCTCTATAGATCCTTCTTGTGGTTGTACAAAGCCTCTATCTTGAGGTACTTTGACAATCAATCCCGTTGTCCTATCTATGAACACGGCATTCTTAAGGAGGTACTTTATAGGAGAGATTCTTGTTACGATACCTTCTATAGCTATAAGTTTCCCTATATATTGTGCCTTTAATTTTCTGAGGGGGATTATTATATCCTCAGGTGGATTTATCATTCTAGCATAAAACCTCTTTACCTTAGAAAAGTACCTAGGGTTCTCTATCTGAACGAGATCAGCTAGCGCCTGAGATGCCAGTTCTAGGTACTTCTCTGGATTGTCTACTAGTTTTGATGCCAGTTCTCTATCGTACTCTATCAAATCATTAAAGTCTATATGGAGGGAAATTTCACCTTCTAGACACATTTCGCGTACCTTATTTCTATACTTGTACTCATCAGTAGGGGTTTTGAATTTCTTCAAAAAATCTAGAAATCTTTCTTTAAAGTCTTCTTTCTCTACAGTGATTTCTTCAAGCTTCTCACTCAATCTCCCCCACCCACATATCTAGACATATAGTTCTCCCATGCAGCTACGGTTTTACACAGTGTATTATACAGCACTTTCTCTTCAAAACTCATCTTATCCATGAGTTCCTTAGACGCCCTGGGGTTAGTGCTCACTATTCCTAGAATTTTCTGAAGTCTCCTCCTTAGTAGATCTACAGCAAGACATTCCATCCTATCGGCCATCTTTTCATCCTTATTTTCCTTCATTATCTTGATATAGCTTGACAGTCTTGTGTAGAAATCCGCTGGTATAGCCTGAAGTTCGTCTGTACGCTCCTCTTTCCACAGTAACTTCTTTAGGCCTATGTCCATCGATACAGTCTCCTCTCTAGCTACTTCTTCAGTATAGCCCTCAGTAATTACGGCTAGATCCTTCTCGCTTCCCATCGATGTCAGTATTCTGTGAAGTAGTTTGAGCATTGCTACCATCGTATATGTAGAGAAGACTACCAAAAACATGATTGTGAGAGATAAGTGAAAGTACTAGGTATATGTTCTCTTAGAAATATCTAGCACTAGAATGTTTCTATTTAGCTAACTGGTCACCTGATCATTAACATAAATTTAATCAAGCAATAGCAGTGTACTACGGGAGCCTCTATAGCAAAATTTATATCTAGCACATTGGAAAAGATATCCTACGAATGAGCTATGAGGAGGTGATATACCTATGTCGAGCGAAAAACCATTCTACGTACGGTTTAGTGTACCCCCAGAACTAGCTGAAAGAGCCTATGAAGCTCTTAGGAGAGCAAGAGAGAGTGGAGGAGCTATAAGAAAGGGAACAAACGAAACTACTAAAATGATAGAGAGAGGACTTGCTAAGTTGGTACTGATAGCTGAGGATGTAGATCCACCGGAAATAGTAGCCCATCTACCACTTCTCTGTGAGGAGAAGAAAGTACCCTACATTTATGTACCATCTAAGAAGAGACTTGGAGAGGTAGCAGGCATACACTCAGCAGCCTCAGCATGTATAGTAGATCCAGGAGAGGCTAAACCACTAGTAGATGAAATCATAAGAAAAGTTCAAGAGGTAAAAGTTAAAGGTACTACAGAGTAGCAGTACTCTAGGCAAAACTTAATTTAACACCTTTTTTAATACTCTAGGGATCTAGATGAGTGAAGATGCTACTCCAGCAGAGGTAGTACAGATAATAGGAAGAACAGGAGTATGTGGTGAGGTAACACAAGTAAGATGTAAAGTTCTCACTGGTAGAGATGCCGGTAGGATACTCACTCGTAATGTAAAAGGTCCAGTTAGAGTAGGAGATATTCTCATGCTTAGGGAAACTCAGAGAGAACATAGGAGAATTTCGACCAGATAGGTACAACATAGGATTTCAGCTACTAATCAAGACTCTTATTACGAACTTATAGCAACGAGTTCTGCTGATTTATCAACTCATAGGTGTAATCAGGATATCAATACAATCCTCTAAAAATTACCATCAAGTTTAAGTATACCTAATAGTACTTACCCCTGATCCACAACCATAAAGGGGGTCTAAGATGCCAAAGTTGAGAGAATGCTCTTTCTGCGGGTACAAAATACCACCAGGCACAGGGTTATTGTTCGTTAAGAACGATGGAACTCTACTATATTTCTGCTCTAGGAAGTGTAGGATAAGTTATATGAGGAAGAGAAACCCTATTAAGCTGAAATGGACTAGAAAGTATAGAAAAGCTAAGTCCAAGAAGTGAGGAGATGAAAGTTGTCTTATGTAAGATCACCGATAGTCGTAGTACTAGGTCACGTAGATGTAGGAAAAACTACCCTTCTCGATAAAATAAGAGGAACTGCTGTAACTTTAAGAGAACCTGGTACTATGACTCAGCATATAGGTGCTTCATTTCTACCATGGAGTGCTCTAACCAAAATATGTGGTCCTCTACTTAAATTAGTAAAAAAGGAGATTGAAATACCTGGATTTCTCGTTATAGATACCCCTGGACATGAGGCCTTTGTAAATCTGAGAAGAAGAGGAGGAAGTATAGCTGATATAGCAATTCTAGTAGTGGATGTAAGAGAGGGGTTTGAGGCTCAGACCTATGAGTCCATAGAAATATTGAGAGCTAGAAGAATTCCCTTCCTACTAGTTGCTAATAAAATAGACAAAATACCTGGATGGAAATCTAAGCCATATGCTCCATTTATAATTAATTTTAAGCAGCAAGATGAAAATATTCAGATTAGATTGGAGGAATTACTATATAGGCTAATCGATGAAATGAATAGATTGGGGTTTAACTGTGATAGATATGATAGGGTAAGAGATTTTTCTAACACCATAGCCATAATACCTATTAGTGCACTAACTGGAGAGGGTATACCAGATCTACTTATGGTATTAGCTGGACTTACACAAAAATTTCTGCTTAGATCGCTCGTAGTCAGTGAGGGGCCCGCCAAAGGTGTAGTACTCGAAGTGAAGGAGGAAGTTGGTCTAGGAACTACTATAGACACCATAATATACGAGGGAATTATCAGAAAAGGAGATACCTTAGTCGTAGGAGGGGTAGATGAGCCAATCGTCACTAGAGTAAGAGCCATTCTCATGCCCAGACCTCTAGATGAGATCAGATCACCGGAGGAAAGATTCCTACAGCTGAATGTGGCTCGTGCTGCTTGTGGTATTAAAATAGTAGCTCCCAATTTAGAGGGGGCTATAGCTGGAGCTCCAGTTCGTGCCGTATGGACACATACTGAACTTGAGAATATTATTAGGGATATAAAGCACGAAGTCTCTAGTATAAAGCTTAAGAGAGAAGTTAATGGAGTCATAGTAAAAGCCGATACCCTTGGTACATTAGAAGCCTTAATTGACTACCTAGAGCGAAAGGGAATTCCCGTTAGATATGCAGATATAGGCAATGTTACAAAGAGAGATGTCATAGAGGCGCAGCTCGTTAAAAAAGAGGATAAATATCGAGCCGTGATATTAGCATTTAATGTCAAGATTACCGAAGAAGCTAGAATAGAAGCTAAGTACACAAATATACCAATATTTCAAAGCAATATAATATACAGGTTGATCGAAGAGTACCAGAAATGGTACTATAAGACTAGAGAATTAGATGCTAGAATTGAACTTTCAAAACTTATTCTACCAGCTAAAATAAAGATCCTCCCTGGATACGTCTTTAGGAGGAGTAATCCAGCAATAGTAGGTATTAAAGTATTAGCTGGCAGACTCAGATCCGGATATCCTCTATTCAGAGCTAAAGACTGCAAAGTCATAGGTAGAGTACTACAAATACAGGCTCACGGTGAGAACGTAAGTGAAGCTACTGTAGGTCAGGAAGTAGCCATATCCATAAGAGGTAATGTTATAGTCGGTAGGCATATCAAGGAAGGGGATGTACTATACTCAGATGTACCGTTTGATCATATGGAGAGAATAAGGACATTAGTTGACTTCCTTACAGAAGATGAAATTAAATTACTTGATGAAATTGAGAAATTAAAACTGGCAAAATTGAGGAGTAGTAAGGAATAAAAGAGTCATAGGAATTGTTAGTATGAATGATGAGTGGTATGGAGCTCTGACTCATGAAGAGTGGGCTAGGCTCTGACTATTTTAATAAGCCTCTATACACCTACTTATATAGGGAGTATGAGCCCTAGGAGAATTGAAAGAAGATTGAGATTGAGGAGAAGACCGGATGTTCCCAGTGGAGTAGCTAAACTTAATCCACAGGCTATGAAGTACTTAGGAATAATTGACAAAATAGAAATTGTAATCGTAGGTGGAAAACGACTGACTCTAAGAGCCCTGGCATTTGAACAAGTCCCTGAAAACGAGGTATGGTGTAATGAAGATGAACTTAGATCACATGGAATAGCCGATCGTACAATAGCTACATGTCGAGCACCACTAAAGCAGATAATATCTAAGTGATTGATCAATTATTTTTACTTACATCTAATCGAATCATCAATTTGTAAGAGACTATTACCACTTATGATTATGCTAAATTTCTCAAGTTTAAGGTCAATAAGGAATATTTATTGAAGTTCAACCGATTTTATTCTCCTACAGGTGTTTTTAACCTTCTTATAACGTATACTAGAAACATTAATATGTACATCCGGTATGCTCCTTTCGGTGATGAGGACTGGCCTTAGAGAGAAGAGAGGAACAACTAGCACTTAGATCCACTGCTAACAGAAGGATACATGAAATGTTAACTCAACAAGCAGTTAAGATAGATAATATGATGAAAGAGCTCTACAGACTTACGACAGGATTTTTAACACTGGCTCCTGAGGAGTTCGAGAGAAGTGTAGAAACAATAATTAAGCTGAAGGAATCTATCCAGAGTACTAGGAGAGAACTACTCGATTACATATCTAGATTAGCACCAGCTCTTTTGTATAAGGAGGAGTGGTTGAGATTGGCCTTTCGTTTTGATGATATAAGCGATAAAATTATCGGCATAGTCTATAGGTTAGAACACTTTGTAAATTATAAACCTAAAATGCCACACGAAATAGCCGAGATCATAGAGAAGATAGATGAGAGAGTGCTTGATATAATAAGTACATTTAGAACTGCCCTATCCCTACTATTAGTAGATATACATAGATCACTAAACGCTTGTCAAAAAGTTGAAGAATTGGAAAAGGAAATAGATCATCTATATAGGAGGTCCATATTTACAATACTCGATACATCACTTCCACTTAGAGAAACTATGATGCTAAAGGAGATTGCAGAAATGACAGAGACTATAGCGGATTTAGTCGAGAAGGCATCAAATGATCTCAGGATTATTATAATAAATCTCCTATAGCCTAAAAGCTCCTCTATAAACTCATGTTTAGGTCATTATCATGAAATGAGTTAGAGATTTATACGCTCAACCATAGTACTAATGTGCGCCGTATGAGAACTTCGAGGAGAATTGAGCTCAAGCGCTATAAACACCCCATACTTCTGCCAAATAGTGATAACTGGTGGGAGAGTAAGGCTGTATTTAATCCAGGTGCTATATACGATGATGGAAAATTCTTTCTCTTATATCGAGCAGTTGGAGAATATGAGAACTATATCTCTAGATTCGGCCTTGCAATAAGTGAAGATGGATTTAATTTCAAAAGAGTGAGTAAGGTACCAGTTTTTGAAGGAAAAGAGTGGTACGATAGAGGAGGTTGTGAAGATGCAAGGATAGTTAAAATGGAGGGAAAGTTTTATATAACTTATGCCTCTTTACCTAGATCCCCAGCTGAAGTAGGACCTATTAAGGAGATACTTCAAAAATTAAAGGAGGATATCTATTATCCTAGGCTCCATGTCCCCTCATATACCGCTCTATTGACTTCTTATGATCTTATGGAATTTGAAAGATACGGAGTTATAACCCCCCTAGAGATAGATGATAGAGATGGTATACTATTTCCAGAGAAGATCAATGGAAAGTACGTTCTCCTACACAGACCTACTGAGTGGATAGGAGAGAATTATGGAACTTCCAGACCTAGTATATGGATCAGGTTCTCAAGAGACTTAAGAAAGTGGTACGGTGATAAGTTATTGCTTAAGCCAGAATTTAAGTGGGAGATGAGGAAGATAGGAGGAGGACCGCCACCTCTAAAGACAGATGAAGGATGGTTAATGTTTTATCATGGAGTTGATGAAAATTTCGTATACCGAGTTGGTGTTGCTATGTTAGATTCTAGAAATCCCACAAAAGTTATTGCAAGACTACCTTATCCCGTCCTAGAGCCGAAGGAAACGTATGAAAAGTATGGTGATATTCCCAACGTTGTCTTTCCTACAGGAAACATAGTGATTGATGACGATATACTTGTCTACTACGGTGCTGCTGATAAAGTATGCTGTGTTGCAACGATAAACCTAGATGAACTGCTTGGGGAACTCTTAAGGTATAGCACCCTATAGATCCCTAAGCTCATATATAGCATTCCCAGTATCACTCCAATCCTACAATTTGAACATGAATTTTCAGAATAAGGAGAACAGAGTTTACTGTACACTTACCTCGTTAGATTTTGTCAAATAGAAATTACTTAAACTACTGTCAAATTCTTCCTCAGCTACAATCAAATTGCCAGTAGGTTAGAGCATC
>QMRW01000003.1 GCA_003650785.1 Thermoprotei archaeon
AAGCTATTTATATAGATACTGAAGGTACTTTTAGACCAGAAAGAATAATTCAAATTGCAGAATATAGAGGATTAGATCCTAGAGAAGCTCTAAGAAATATCATATACGCAAGAGCATACAACTTTCCCGTCCAGGTTAACTTACCTAATATGGTATCTGACCTCATAGCTAGGAATAGGAATCTGCGATTAGTCATAGTAGACGATATAGCAGCTCTCTACAGACTCGATGTAGCTAGAGAACCTCTACTGATTCTCCATGAATTAGCAGTTTTCATGGAGAATATGAGTAGAATTGCTAAGGAATTTAATGTAGCAGTAGTTGTAGCTAATCAGGTTACTGAAGTACCTGGATTCGGAATTAAACCACTAGGAGCACACTACGTAGAGGCGTTTGTCCTTGATAGAGTATTCCTCAGGAGAGTTAGAGATAGTATTAGAAGTGCCACTATAGAGTTCAGTAGAAGGGGACTAAGGAGGAAGAATGCTCTCTTTGATATAATGGAATATGGGATATGTTAAGTACCACTATGAACGTAGAGCATAGTGTATACTAGACACCAGGTGCTTAGCCATAGACCTATATACTCAATAAGTCCTTCTGTACTACTAAGAGAGGTCTTCTTGCCTAGTAAGTGCAGTGGTATGTATACTACTACGGCAAGGAGAACACCTGCAATACCTGTAATCCCAAGTACACCACATATCACACCTACGGTAATACCTAGTGCCAACCTTAGTATGTAGAGCAGTTTTTTACCTACTACTTGGTGCATATGAAGTATACCTCAGTTACATGTGACAGAAGATAAATATTTTAATTATAGTTTAAATTCTCAGTAGTATGTCTAGTAAAGATATACCAACACTTACTTCACTCGAGATAAAAGTCCTTGTAAGAGAGCTTAAACAAACACTAAGCGGGGCTAGAATAAGTAATATATACCAAGTTTCCGATGATATCTTCACTATAAAATTACATATACCCTCGGTAGGTGAGAGAGAACTTCTAATGTGGATTGGAAAAGCTATCTTCTTATCCTCTCACTCTGTGCCACATCCTAAACGACCACCGGCCATATGTATGCAATTGAGAAGGCATCTGAGAGGAGCTCTCATAGTTGATATAGAACAGTACGACATGGATAGAATTATAGATATAAGACTGGTGAAGTCGAATAGAAGGTATCTACTGGTCATAGAAATTATTAGAGAGGGTAATATTGTGCTAGTAGATGAGGAGACTAATAGAATAATCGCAGCTCATAAGTATAAAAGGATGAGAGATAGAGATATAATTCCAGGAGGTATTTACAGAAGACCTCCTCCTAGAGGTATAGATCCGTTCTCTAAGGAGGTCCTTGATGCTCTTTCTAGTGTAATTAATAGCGAGAAAGGAGTGTTTAATGTCCTGATGAAGTATTTGAATGTACCACCAGAATTGATAAGAGAAGCATGCGAGAGACGCGGGATAGATCCTAAAGAGAAAACATACATCGTACACGACCAAATCTATGGAATTTTAGATGAGATTAGAGAGCTTATCAAGAAAGTAGATGAGGATCCTACACCACTCGTGATAACTACTAAGAGTGGAGAACTAAAACTAAGAACACTAGAGTTTATGATAGACAAGGAAGTTAGTAGCAAGGAGTATTTCCCAAGTCTCAACGCAGCAATTGAGAATGTATATTTCAAGAGGATCCTGGAGAAGATAAAAGCCAGTACTACTGCTAGAAGCAGGAAATTATTAGAGGATATGTATAGAAAGATAGAAGCTCAAAAGAGAGCACTAAGAGAGGTAGAAGAGAGAGTACAGGTATTATTCAGAGTAGCACGGGTACTATCGACACATCTCCACACTATACAAGAGATCATTGAAAAGGTAAGTGAGATGATAATGAACAAGAAGCTCGAGGAAGCCCAAGTGCTGGTTAGGAGTACCCTAAAGAATATTTTAAAAAGAGATGTTCAAGTCAAAATACTACCGGATAAGAAAATAGTACAGATTACAGTAAATAGTGCTAAAATTCAACTCGATCCTAAATTGAGTGCAGGAGTGAATATTTCTAGAATATACGATGAGGTGAAGAGCTTAAGAAAAAGTAGCGAACGTATAAGACATGCTATAGAGGAAACGAGGAAAAGAATTGAAGAGTTGGAAAAAGAGGTTATAGAAGTGGAGGAGAGTATAGAGGAAAAGGTAACAAGAAGGGATAAAGCATGGTATGAGAGGTTTAGATGGTTTATCACTAGTAACGGTTTTCTAGTAATAGCTGGTAGGGATAGAAAACAGAATGAAGTCATAGTGAAGAAGTACATGGAGCCCCACGATATAGTGCTTCATGCAGATATTTACGGATCCCCTATAACCACTATAAAAACTGGTGGTAAAAATGTAAGTAGCAAAGACATAGAAGAAGCAGCTGAATTTACTGCAGTCTTTTCCAGAGCTTGGAGAGAAGGATTGGCATGTATAGATGTGTTCTGGGTAAAAGCCGAGCAGGTCACGAAATCCCCACCTTCTGGTGAATATCTTAAGAGAGGAGCCTTCATGATATATGGTAAAAGGAACTACCTGAGAAAAGTAAAACTCGGAATAGCACTAGTAGTGGAGAGATCAGGGGCTGAGGTAACACTAAGAGTAGTACCCAGTGCAAAGGCAGAGGCTTATGAAGATAGGATAGTCCTAGTGCCAGGCAGAATTAAGAAAAGTACATTGATACGAACCGTCCTTAGGTACATGAAGAAATTGAGCAAGGAAAGAAGCCTAAAGCTTTTTACTACTGCGGATCAATTACACAGAGATCTGCCTACGGGAGGCTTCCATGTACTGGAGTGTAGAGGAATATTTGGAGGTCTTAGGATAGATGAATAAAGAGTTAAAATTCATAGTGAATGGAATGTTAGGACATGTAGCGAAGTGGCTCAGAGTACTTGGCTATGATACCATATATTCAACTGAGATGGATGATAGAACACTCATCCAACGTGCTGAGGTAGATTCTCGTATAGTACTAACATCCGATAGACAACTATATAACATTGCCACTAGGAGTGGAGTAAGATCGATACTAATAGAAGAAGCTGATATAGAGCATATACTTGCGTTCCTATCCCTAAGAGTAGGAATAAGGCTAAAAATAGATCTGACTAAAACTAGATGTCCTAGATGCGGAGGACTGCTAACAAGAATTCCTAAGAAGAACTTAAAGGGGAGAGTACCTATATCGATACTGGAGAATCATAGTGTATTCTTTGAATGTAAATGCTGTGGTAAAGTTTATTGGCCCGGTTCACATCTACGTAATATGTCCCATTTACTTAATAGAGCAGAAAGAATTAAACGAAAGATGCTAAATAATCTAAAGGAACGAGGGGATAATATTGTCTGAACTTAGCTTAGAAGAGGGTACACTTCTCATACACTATGCAAGATTGGCTGTTGATAGATACCTAAGTAGGGGAGTCTATATAATGATCCCTCAGGGATTACCTAGTAAGCTCTATGAAAAGAGAGGAGTATTTGTATCAATAGAGAAGATAGTCAGTGAAAGAGGTGGTGTAAAGCGAAGAGTTCTAAGAGGTAGAAGAGGTATAGTAGACCCAATATTACCATTGATAGAAGCTACTATAAGATCGGCAATAGAAGTAGCAGTTAGAGACTATAGATATCCTCCCCTTAATGTAGGAGAACTTAATAATGTAGTATTCGAGGTGACCGTACTTTCTAAACCTGAGCTCCTCGATGTACGGGATGTTCAAAAGTGTTTAAGTGAATTAAGACTAGGTCTTGATGGTGTAGTATTAGAGGTAGGGGGTAGATATAGAAGTGTAGTTCTTCCTCAAACAGCTGTAGAGGAAGATTGGGATAAGAGTGAGATACTACAGCAAGTATGTCTGAGAGCAGGACTTCCCATGAATGCCTGGATGAATTCTAACGTAAAGATCTACAAGTTCAAGACTCAGATATTTTATGAACTTCATCCTAATGGAGAAGTAATAGAGAGAGCACTGTACATAGGTAGAGAGTAGAATGAGAATATATCTCGCACCATGTGGCATAGGATTAGGACATGCATCAAGGTGCGCATCAATAGCACTAGAGTTAGTGAGGAGGGGGCATGAGGTACTGTTTTCTACCTATGGTGATGCTGTAGAATACCTCAAGTCCAAAGGGTTCATTGTACTTAAATCATACGAACTTGAGTACGAATTAGACTCACTAGGAGGACTAGATCTGAGAGGTACTATAGCTAAGGGACCTCGAATAATATACATATTCCTAAGACAAATAGGAGCAGAATTATACTATACTGAAATATCCTCACCAGATATACTAGTATCAGATAGTAGACTTTCCTCGGCAATTGCAGCAATATTAAGAGATACTCCCTTTGTTCTAATAACTAATCAAATGATTGTAAGACTTCCCCTAAAAAAGAAGGAGATGAGGAGTCTAATTGAGTGTACAATTTTTGAACTAATGACTAGTGTATGGAGGAGAAGTAAACTAATCCTCATTCCTGATTTTCCACCACCCTTTACTATATCTAAAGACAATATAGTGTTTAGTGAAGAGTATAAGGATAAGAGCGTATTCATAGGACCACTCCTAGAAACTTATCCCTCTGAGCTCCTACCTAAAAGTATAGTAAAGGAAAAGATCGGTATACGCGGTAAAAAGTTAGTTCTAGTCCTCATAGGTGGAACACGTGCTGAAAAGAGAAGATTGTACGAGATAATTCTCAAAGTATTCAAGAATATCAAGCTTGATAAAAATATAGTAGTAATTGTCTCATCAGGATCCATGTATCAAGGAGAACCCTACAATTTAAGCGAGAATATCAGAGTTTTCCCATGGATAGAGAACAAATATGAACTACTGAAGGCTGCGGATCTACTCATATGTCATGGTGGACATACTACAATAGCCGAAGGAATGTACTATGGAGTACCTATTCTAGCGCTACCTAATGAAGGACATACAGAGAGAATAGGAAATGCTAAGAGCGTAGAGGAATTAGGCATTGCTAAAACGATAGTACAGAATGAAATAACTAAGGAAAACTTAAAAGACATCATAAATGAACTACTTCATGAAGAATATCAAAGAAGAGCTAGGGAGATTTCATCAGAGCTATCTAAATTTAGAGCTACAAAGATAGCTACAGATCTTATACTTTCTCTCGTTCAATAGCAAATTGGATCTACTACACTCTTAAGTTTTCTTCTGGTAGGATCATGAGTATTTCATCCGGATCGCCTATAGCCATATATTTTCCTTCAAGATAGAGTTTACCTACTATGGCGCATGTTATAGCATCCAGTTCATGGAGGGTTAGTGACTTGTAGAGTATGTCACCCTCTAAATTGAATATTTCTATTAATCTCTTTCTCAGGTTCTCCCTATCTCTTTTGGCTCTAGGTACTCCTAAGATATCTTGAACAGCACCAGGGTAGGTCTCAATAACTATAAATCCTAGATTTTCTAGTTTCCTCCTAAGCTCTATACCCCTTAAAGTTAGTTTTCTCATACCTCCAAAGTTTATGGGAAAGAACTTTATACCCATCCTCCAAAGAGCTCGATCACACTCTCGAATACAGTTCTTGGAATCTAGGGTCTTACCTCTGGGAAGAGCAAGGGGGGCATCTATGGCTATTATATTAGGTCTTTCATATAGGATGATGTTTAGTATTTCTTCGTCGGTGAAGACTATTGTAGTTCTTACGGTGTTTCCTTTTAGTATACAGATTCCTGTAGGTCTGTGACTTACACCTGCCAGATCTATACCGATACTAACCATATTCACTGCTTTTACCCTTTACTATCCTCCTAAATAAGTACATCGACGTGAAAAACATATCTCTCTGAGGTAATTCTTTTATATACGGTAGAACAGTCTAACAACGTAAAGATTGGGTATGGATAGTTAATAAGGGGCCGTAGCTCAGCTTGGGTAGAGTGCGCGGCTTGGGACTATAGCGAGATCCCGCGTGGTCCGGGGTTCAAATCCCCGCGGCCCCACCATGGAGGAAGGGCTATACTTCTTCCATATTTTCAAGAATCTAGTTAGATGGAGAGGTCTCTAGGTCAAATTACCAGGGTGCTTTTTCTGGATTCAGGGCAATGTACTTTACATTATCTTTTTCTATTTCTATTAAAACTCCTTCTTTTACAGCTTTTTCTATCAATGATTTATTCAATTTAAGTAGATCTCTCCTAATATAGAAATATAATTTATTATCTATATACATTCTAATAAACATTTTATAGATAAATCTCAAATCAGGATCTAATTGAGACACTATAGCATCATACTTAAATATATCTATCCTATAACCGCATCTGCTCATTCTCTTTGTCTGTTCTCCGTCTCTCAGTATTCTCATTAATGTGTAACACCTTCTAAGATCCACTTCAATAAATAGCTAGCTAATTTAAAATTAATCCTAGGAATAAAATAGTAGTGCATTAATTATACAATTAATTCATAAATTCAAAGAACATAGATACTTTATATGTACATTAGAGAAGGCTGTTAGTACTCAGATAAGGAGACTCATGAAGAAAAGACCCTTTTGGTGTATGTATTACTCCTTAGAATACCAGAGGAGGGCATAAATCTTAATAATCTTCATTTGGCACTTTGCTTAAGGAGTACTATGAGGATGGATATAAAGGAGAGATGGGAGACCATTCTTAGAGAGATTAAAGCAAGAGATTTAAAACTCGAAATACCAGAAGTAAAACTGGCACCTGGAGAAAGTATAGTATCGCGTAATAAGGAACTAGGGTACCTAGTACTTAGATATAAGGACTCTCAAGCTTTTATAGTAGATGTTGTAAAGAATGACCTTAGAGTTAGAGTAAGCCATGGCAAAGTCCCTCTAAGTGAACCAGCTACGCCTGAAGAGTGTTATCGACTCGCAGGAGTAGTAGATATATACGTTTGGAATATTGATGCTCTAGATCAAGAGAAGTTTATGAGTGTCTTCAGGCGTATACGTAGAATTGTTAGAAAGGCAGGGTTCATAGCTATAGAAATTCCTCCAGAGGGATGGTGAAACTAAAAGATCAGTCTCCTCTTAACTCTCTCCCCGACTCTCCTAGTGGTATCAATGGTATCACTGTACCCTGAGGACCTGAGGTCAGGAATATGATTACATTTCCTTCAATTTGTGTAAGTGTATCTCTGAGTATCAGCATTCTAGCAATATCAGTATTATTAGCAGCGCCTAGAGCTTCCATAATCCTACGATAACCCTCAGCTGTAGCATTAGCCTTAATGAGAAAAGCTAAGGCTTCTCCCCTAGACCTCTCTATCTGAGCTTTTGCCTCTCCTTTAGCCTTTATTATCATCATTTGTGCAGAAGCATTGGCCTCTATTCTCATTCTTTCAGCTTTAAACTTAGCCGCTAACATCATTTGCTCTTCAGTCAATTTTGCCTCGACAGCTGCCTTGAACTTAGCTGGGAGATCTATATTTCTCAAGTCTATCCCTTCAACTATTATAGCATTTGCAAGGGTCTTCTCCTTCTTAATAGCCTCTATAAAGGCAGTCGCTATTTTAGTCGATATCTCTCCTCTTTTCTCTATAGTCTCAACAGCTGTGTAGGAAGCTATTATATTCCTGACTATTTCTCTAAGTAGAGGAGCGAGTGCTCTTCTCTCCCAGTCGAGACCTGGATAATATGTATAAAGCTCGAGTACTTTATCGGGATTTAATCTCCATCTTACAGTTATATCTACACGAGCCTCTAGCCCATCTCTAGTAAGACATGTTACCGCTGGCCACTCACCATATTTACCTGGGGCCTCGGTCCACATATCCAGTGACTCCACTCCATATTTTACCACTACATAGTACTCCCATGGTTTCTTTATGAAGAGTTTTGGTCCAAGAACCACTCTCTTTTCTGCGGTAAGAGGGTCTACTATGATAGCTGCCTCGCTCACACCTACACTTCCAACCATTACTCCTAGTCCTAATCCAAAGGCTATTACTGCTATTATTAATACGATGATAAATATCCTAAGTGCTCTACTTAGGACTTCCACTCTTCGAGGAACTTCCAATAGACATCACCTCGTTATAGTATTACTGAGTACAAGATAATATCCTTTTCCTGAAGCAGATCTCAGAAGTAACTTTAAATTATACGAGCTTATGTCTTAAGACAAATGACCATAGTGTACTCTGGAGAGGGAGCTAAGGGAAAAGTAATAGTAAATATACCAGTAGAAAGAGTGGGAGTACTTATAGGAAGTAAAGGAAGAATTAGGAAGCGTATTGAAGAGAACACCAATACTCGTATATCTGTAGATAGTGAAGCGGGAGAAGTTACTATAATACCTAGAGAAGGAGCAACGATAATTAACATAGAAATAGCCAGGAGAATAGTAGAAGCCATAGGATATGGCTTTAATGCAGAAGACTCTCTCAGACTTCTTGATGAGAATCTTATACTAGACGTCATAGATCTAAAGGACTTCTTTAGGAGGAGAGAGGACATAGTGAGGATAAAGGGTAGAATAATAGGGGAGAGAGGAAAGTTTCGAAGAACCCTTGAGGAGATGACTGGAGTTAGAGTAAGTATCTATGACAGATACGTTGCAATAATAGGTGAGTACGAATATGTAAGAATAGTTAGAGAAGCTATAAAAATGATAATCTCTGGGAGACAGCATAAGACTGTGTTGAACTTTCTGAGAAGGGAGATCTCAGCTGTTGAGAGAAGAAGAATTACAGAGTTATGGTACGAGAGGGAGACTTAATACTGTTTAGAGGGCTCACAAGTATCTCCTGAGTATATTCCCTTTCTCACCCTCACTACAACACCACGACTTAGACTGGATATCTCGATAGGAGATACCAGTAATCTACCTATCGCTACTAAGTTATCGTTGTCATCTACCACTATAACTTCATCTCCTGCTCTCAGATTCTGATCTATAGATCGTACATACTTAGGAAATACCGATCTTCCCCTAGCTACGAAATCTACAGCAACAGGATCTATAACTATTCTCAGGAAAGGGGGAGGTATTAATCTCTTTATCAACTCTCCTCCTGCAAGAGTGGGTATTAGGTATCCATCAGTAGCTCTCAGAGTAAAGACAAGCTTATTGTCCACATATATTTCTCTTATTCTTCTCGTTCTCTTCGACTTCTTTATGCTGATTTTCCCAGAAAATCTCTCTATAATCTTACTGCCTAGAGCATTTCCGTATTGGTAATTTAACTTGGACTCTATCTCCTCTAGCTCAAGTAGGGAGGGTTTACTCAATGACATAATCCCTCCTATAGCCTTCTGAGTAATACTTAAATCGGTATCGGTGTTCCTATATAGAGACCTACATGAAATTATACTGTGAACTCTGCGGCAGAGAAATTATAGGAGTGGGATATAGGGTTAGGATAGAGAAGAGCGAACTTACAGTCTGTAGAATATGTGCCAGTAGGTATAGAGTGGTTAAAGTAATTCCAACAGAGACTCTAACAAAGTCGGTACCTAGTAAAAGAGCAAGAAAGATAAAACCTAAAGTCTATAGGGAAAGCTTACTCGATCTAGAACTTGTAGATGACTATAATGTTAAAATTAAAGAGGCTAGAGAGAGAATGGGATTAACCAGAGAGCTATTAGCACAAATAGTTGGAGAAAAGGAATCTACTATAAGGAGAATAGAGCAGGGAGTACTTGAGCCTACTGTAGAACTAGCCAGAAAGCTGGAGAGAAAGCTTAAGATCAAGCTACTAAAGAAAGTAGAGAGAGAGGAGAAAATAATCAGTAGACGTACCTTAGATCTAACACTAGGTGATATAATAGTGATTAGAGAGAGAAAGAGGGGAGAGAAGAGTGGAGGGAGAAAGAGTACTGCTAGTACAGAGGAGACTACCTAGAGAGAAGAGCTATCTCCACGAACTGAGAGAGCTAGCACTGGCGGCAGGATATGTACCCATAGCAGAGATAGAACAAGTGAGAGCTCAAGATGCTGCCTATCAAATAGGATATGGCAAGGCACTGGAAATATCAGAACTAGTAAAAAAGCTAGATATAGACAAAGTAATATTCTTTAATGAGCTCAAACCTGTTCAAGCACACAATCTCTCAAAACTATTTAAAGTAGATGTCATAGATAGATTTCAACTGATACTAGAGATATTCGCAAAAAGGGCTGGAAATAGGGAGGCCAAGCTTCAAATAGAGTTAGCCAGACTTAAAAGAGAGCTATCCTTTGCAAAAGAGTACGTACATGTGGCTAAAATGGAGGAACTTCCAGGATTCATGGGTGGTGGAGAATACGATGCTACAGTGTATGAGCGGCATATAAGGGAAAGAATATCTAGAATAAATAAAGAACTCAAGAGAATAAGGAAGAGAAAAAGAGGAGCACATAAGCGAAGATCGAGGTCTGGCGCCTACTTAGTATCTATAACTGGATACACTGGAGCAGGAAAAACTACACTCTTTAATAGATTGACAGGAGAAAGTGGATATATAGATGGTAAGCCATTTGCGACACTATCAACTACAATAAGGAGGACGCGTTTAAATGGAATTCCAGCAATAGTATCGGATACCATAGGCTTTATTGATTCACTCCCTCCACTCCTAATTGAATCATTCTATACTACACTAGAGGAGATAAATAACTCCGATATAATTATACTCGTTCTCGATGCGAGTGAAGAATTAGAGGAGGTAAATAGAAAAATTAGGGCTTGCTTTGATGTACTAGAAAGCATAGGTGCATATCTTAAGCCTATGGTGGTAGCATTTAATAAAATAGATCTACTATCACCAGAAGATGTTAAAATGAGAATAGAAGAGTTAAGCTGGATAAAGAAACCACTAGTTCCTATTTCCGCAAAAAAGGGATGGAATATAGATGCATTAGTGAAAACAATACTTGATATTCTTCCGGGATATACTGAGGTTAGAATTATATTAAAAAGAAATGATAACCTGAATAAGCTGATAGATGAACTAAGTGAAGGATGTAGAATAGTAAGCATCGAGGATAATAGTGTACTCGTAGGAGCAAAGATAGAATGGTTAGCTAGTAAGGTAAAGAGGATAAGTGAATTGGGGGGTGTAATTGTCGATAGAAAATTATAGGGTGTATGTACTTAGACTAGGACACCGACCACTAAGGGATAGAAGGATAAGTACACACGTAGCGCTCGTTGCAAGAGCCTTTGGTGCTGATGGAATAATATTTGCTGATATTGTAGATCGTAAAATAGAGGAAAAAATAAGAGATGTAGTCAACAGATGGGGAGGAAAATTTAAGATAGAATTCGGAATTCCATGGAAAAAAGTAATAGTGAATTGGAAGAAAAAAGGAGGAATAATAGTACACCTTACTATGTATGGAGAGAATATAGAGACCAGTGATGTATTAGAACGTATAAAAAGGAGTTCTACTAATATATTAGTAGTAGTCGGTGCTGAAAAAGTGCCGGCTGAAGTGTACAAGATAGCGGACTTCAACGTAGCCATAGGAAATCAACCCCATAGTGAAGTAGCAGCACTAGCTGTGTTCCTTGATAGGCTATTTGAAGGAAGAGAACTCACTAAGGAATTCAAAGGAGCGAAGATTAGGATAATACCATCTCCTAGAGGGAAAAAAGTAATCACAATCAAGGTGTAAAAACATGCTAGCAACAGAAATAAAAGCTCTCAGAAAGCTATCAGAAGTGCTATTAGGAGATTATGGAGTCAGAATTATAGACATTATCAGAGAAAAAGGGGAGATCACAGATGAGGAATTAGCTAAGATACTCGGCAAAGATATTACAGAGGTCAGGGTAATGCTTCATAAGCTATTTGATGCAGGTATTCTGAGATATAGGAGGGTTAAGGATTCACAGATAGGTTGGTATTCATACTACTGGTATTTTACAGATGAACCCGTAAGGACACTGATACATCAGCGTAAGAATAAGATTCTAAGGAAATTAGAGATAAGACTCAAGTATGAAGAAAATAATAGTTTCTACATATGTCCAAACAGAGATACACCAAAGCTCACTTTCAATGAGGCCTATAATAATATGTTCATATGCCCTGTCTGCGGAAGTCTACTAGAGCCTTATGATAACAGTCAGGATATAGAGATCTTAAAGAAAATTATTAGTAGACTCAAGAATCTGCAGGTTTAATACGTCTCCCCCTTTTAATAAGTTTAATACCACAGAAGGGGCATACTCCTACGTCCTCTCTGAAAATCCTTCTACATGAGGGACACTGATATCTCCACCTAATTATACTTACAATTCCCCTTCGAATAAGTGGTTTAACCTTTAGATCTAGGAACTTCGCTACATTACTCACTGAGTAATCATCAGTT
This sequence comes from Thermoprotei archaeon, assembly GCA_003650785.1. GTDB lineage: Archaea > Thermoproteota > Thermoprotei > Thermofilales > B20-G17 > B20-G17. Next base: position 12,358 of record QMRW01000003.1, read on the forward strand.
AGTATTATTACATCCTTCATCATCTTTTTATAGTCTAATGCTAGTGCGACTACCGATATATCAGTTTCTGAGAGTTTTTCTCCTAGAGTTTTTAGTATACTTTTAACTTCTCTAAGTGAGTTCTCAGAGGGGCTATCTATCCTAACTATTCTCTGCATAAGCGCTATAGAGGCATGGAGTTTACTCATTCGATCCTTGAGTTCATTTAGCACTTGTACCGTGGTAACGTAGATACTGTCTACATCAGGATGTAGTGGTATTTTAAGGTTTATAAAAGCTGAGGCATCTAGTACTAGTACTTTTTTATTCATCCCATCCATACCAATCTAGCTCTCAGTTTTCTGTAGAACTCATTCTTAAATTTTACCATCTTTATATCCTTACCCTTACTGATCTCTATACTCTCTTCTTTACCAATTTCGGCTATGTAAAATCCATCACCTATCAGCTTAACGTCACTACTAAAACTGTCTAGACAGATTTTAAAATCTGAGGGTAGTATAGTAATCCTATTCAAGGGTGAGAGAGGAGCTATGGGGTGTAGAATAAAGGCGACCAAGCGAGGATCGAGCACTGGACCACCTAATGATAGCGAGTGAGCCGTTGAACCGATAGTTGTAGCTATCAATACTCCATCCATTCCACCATTCAAAATAATTTCATTAGTATCGACATCCTTTACCGATAGATAGAGTAGCTTATGCGGTAGAGAGCTTTGTACTATAAGATCATTTAGAAAGTTAATATCCGTATTCCTGAACTTTACACGCAGTCTAGCTATTCGTTGTATACTGTAAGATCCTTCTAGAAACATGCCTAGATAGTGCTCTAATTTGTTTAAGTCATATATACTCATTAAAAATCCCAGAGACTCCCTTGTTCGTATTCCTACTACAGGTTTCTCTGCTACAGTCTTTAGGCGAAAAATTGTTCTGAGAAGAGTACCATCACCACCTATTATGATGAAGGTATCGGAGTTCTGGTCTATGAAGTCCATGTCATATCCTCTTTCGTCCAGAGCTTCTGCAAGTTTATGTTCAAGAAGGACTTCTATATCTCTCCTCTCTAGTAATCTTAAGGTTCTCAAAACTATGTCTAGAGTATCCTTGTCTGCTTTAGCAATCAACCCTATCTTCATACATTTACATAGTATAGCAATGACTTATTAATTCCATCTAGAGGTTAAGTTATCTTATTATAGTAGGGGATTGATATAGTATTGAGGTGTAAGGCTTGTCTACCAAACCTGTAGATGCTGGTAGTCTAAAACCCGGATCCTTTGTGGTTATAGATGGTGAACCCTGTAAAGTTGTGGAGGTGGAGAAATCAAAACCTGGAAAACACGGTTCAGCTAAAGCTAGGATAGTAGCTATAGGTCTATTCGATAATGTTAAGAGAACTCTCATCGCTCCTACAGATGCCCGGGTAGATGTACCCGTTGTAAGTAAGAGGACAGCACAGGTTATCTCTGATCTGGGTTCAACTGTGCAGCTTATGGACCTATCTACATATGAAGTGTATGAAGTTCGAAAGCCTGTTGAAGAAGAACTTAGGTCTGTACTTACTCCAGGTACTGAAGTAGAAGTTTGGGAAGTAATGGGTAGGCGTAAAATAATGAGAGTTAAATAGATGGAGCAGTAAATACGTGGTATTTTTCTCTGCTATCCATAATTTCCTGAATTATCCTATTTACTATTAGCCTCTTAGGATCAGCTATTCTAGTTCTATTTTGAATATCCTCAAAACTTTCAAAAGGTTTCTTTCTACGCTCCTCCAAAATTTTCCAGAGGGTTTTTTTACCTATTCCCCGAAGTAGTTCTAAACTGTGCATCCTAGGGGTTAAAGGTTGGGCTTCATTGAAAAATTTAATAAAGTCATGAGCTCGTCTTTCTACTATAGTCTCAATCATTCTTTCAAGTTCAGATTTAGCTCTTGCTGTTAAATCTTCATAGCGAATTCTTCTCAAAACTCTACGTATCTTTAAGCTTATTTCCTTAGTTCCTATGTAAATCCTCTCACCTATTTGAAGAGTAATTCCTGGAAATGGACAGACCTCTAGGAGTATGAAGTACTGTTCTCCTACAACTTGAGCTATAGGACCTCTGATGAATACTCTACTAGGTGAGTAATAACCCTGTGGTAGGAAATCTAGAACATATGCGTACTCCTCATAGTAGGTAGGTCTTCTAGAAGCATATCTTGACATATACACCTCCTCACTCATGAAGTATTTGAAGTATCTTCTGTAGTTCTTCTGTTGTTAGAAATCTCTCCTTTATTAATATTGTTCTAATCTCTTCAATAGACTTAGGCATTATATTAACTAGCTGTACAGCAGCTTCTACAGATATATCTAGTTCTTTAACTAATCTCTTAACTATATTCTTAGCTTTATCTGCTTCAACTTTGCTAAATTGCTGAAGGTAGCTTAATGTAATCTGTTCGATATTGGAAAGCTCAAACTTTTTACTTTTATCTTCTAATATCTCCCTGGCCTCTGGAATGGTTAATAATCTTTCCTCAATCACTTTTATCAATTCACTTCACCTTTACACTTATTCTATTCTAATGAAAAATATATATGCCTTATCGAAGAGATTGAAGGGGTCCACTATGGTTAAGAGGACTAAAGGGTATAGGTACAAGAGTAGGAAGCTACTCAGAAAACATCCGAGAGAGAGAGGAATGAGAGGACTTAGCAGGCTTATGATAGAATATAGACTGGGGGATAGGGTACATATAGATATCTCTCCTGAGAGTATAGAAACAGCACCCCATAGAAGATATCAGGGTAAGGTTGGAACTATAGTCGAAAAGCGAGGAAAGGCTTATGTGATAGAGGTTAAAGTTGGAGGGAAGAAGAAATACATAATAACTACAAAAGAGCATATAAAGCCTTATAGGGCTAAGTAATCAGGAAAGGTTCTTCTATATCGATAATATCTAGCTCTATCTTCTTAGGCTGTGACCCTAATATCTCCGCTATGCTAGGACTGGTCCTACCACTATCGCCTGTTATTAGCTCCTTTACATAGAGTCCCCCTTGACACTTTATGATAAGTTCGATTGTATTCTCATTTAGGGATCTAGCTCTCAATGAGTACACCATTTTATTTCTAACCTTATCTTTTCTGCGATATAGAACCCTCGTTGGTGTTCTCTGTCTTACTAGCACGTTTTCAAACTTCTTCTCTAGGACTTCTAGCATCTTTTCATCTACTATTTCCTCAAACTCTACAACTGCTCTGTAGGTCTTATTTAGATGTTGTGAAAGAGCTTTAATCCTACTTATGATCTTCCTCTGATCTACTATTCTCAAGCCTTCCACATCAACTTTACCTTCACTATACTCACTAACCTTCTTCTTCACGAGTGAGAGATCTATGGATCTTACAAGTGGATCCTTAACTTCCACTACAAAAGGTCTTCCGCGACCTAGAACTCTTACATCCACATCTTCCCTTCCAGAGGCATGAAGGATAGCTCTCTTTCCATGAGTTACATTCAATATAGGTCTACAAATATATTCCTCTATACTCTCTCTAGACTTAGTCTCCGAAGTGACATTACCTCTTCCAGCACTCTGTGGTATACCTCTTACAAGCTTTCTATATCTACCATAGATCAAAAGAGGCTTGATTATTAATTCAATTGTATTTTCTCCTAAGTCCAATAGTATAGTCAAGTCAGGAGCTTTAGGATCATACGCCTTATTCAGAGAAGAACATAGAGCTTTACCTACTCTCCTATTAATCTCGCGTTTTATATTTTCAGAGAATTTAAGTGAGAATTCTTCTCTAATTTTCTCCTCTTTTATAGTGATATCTGTGGGAATTTTACATCCTACAAGAAGAGTGTTGAACTCTATATCTTTAACAGCTTTCAGGACTCTGCTCACAAAATCTTCAAGTTTTTCGAAGATATTAGAGCATATGAAGCATTTGGATGTCTCTACACTTACACCATACTTCTCCAGTAATAGTAACGCTGGTTCAAAAGAGGATCTAGCTATGCACTTAATCAGTTCAAGGGTTTCTACATTTCCTTCTAACAATTTTCTATGAAGTTGCATTGTCAATACTAATTTAATAGCTCTACCTCTTTCCTCATTCGTTAATCCCCTGCCTAGCATGGCAAAAGCTCTACCCAGACAAGAACAGCATAGACTATACTTTTGAAGTATTCTCAGCGCCTCATTTAATATAGGATACATCTAGATCACCATGTTATATCTCCTATGAAGTTGAGTATGACCACTATCTGATCTGGATAGAATCTATTCAAGTTTATTTTGAGGGGTTTATAACCGTATCGCCTTAGCATGTTTTTCTCTGAAGATGTAAATGAGTATATAAATGGTATCACTGCAGTAAAAGACCTACCAAGCTTGGGAATAGTACTCATACTACCCTCCTCTATATACGTATTTACACTACTTTTACACTCTTTAAGTAAAGTCTTAAAATCTCCCTTTCGAATGAATATACCCGGATGTACTTTCCTCCCTTTAGGAGGTGTTATCCTTAGATGCTTCACTATCTTGTTAAATATCCCCTGAAGAGATTGTTCATCTGGGTATACACGCTTTACTCTAGAACCTAGTACTACTATAGAACTTTTCTTCTCTGCTATAAATGAAACCATTCTACAGTACTCTCTCACACCATGGGATATTAATATAGCATACACTACACTTCTTAGAAATAGTGGACGGTACTCTATTAAATGATCTAGGCTCTTGACGTACAGGATTATAGTTCTCAAAGCTGTAGATCGAACCTACCTTGTCTTAATATTCTTCTAAGATCACGCTTACTTAGTGCTCTTTGCATTTTTTTCATCTGACTATAGGACTTCAAGAGATCCTTTACATCCTTGAGGGTCACTCCAGCGCCCTTTGCTATCCTTCTACTACGGGATCTATCTATTATAGAGGGATTTAAGAGCTCTTCTTTAGTCATCGAGTTAAGTATTGCACGCCAGCGTTTTATTTTCTCTTCACCTATACTAACTACTTTTTCATCTATTCTCTTTAGTCCTGGTATACTTTCCAGAAACTTACTCAACGGACCAAAGCTCTGCATACTTTCTAACATCTCTCTAAAATCTAGTAATGTAATCTTTCCACTTACTATCCTCTCTAATTTAATCCTCTCTGATAATTTAGCTTCCTCAAGTCTTTTTACCAAATACTGTAGATCTCCTAATCCTAGGAGACGATTTATGAATGATTGTGGATTAAATACCTCTATTTCACTGACATCTTCACCAGTACCAATAAATTTAATCTTCGCATTAGTAGCTACTATAGCAGCTATGGCTCCACCACCCTTTGCACTACCGTCAAGTTTAGCTAAAAAGATAGAACCTATAGGTGTTGCCTTACTGAAGACAGCAGCCTGAGGACCTGCCTGTCTACCTATGGTTGAATCTATTACCATCATTACTTCACTAGGTCTTATGGTCTCAGCAAGTTTCCTCATTTCCTCTATGAGACCCCGTTCTTCTTTATGCCTTCCAGCAGTGTCTATAATTATTATCTGTTTTCCCTTTTTCTTGAAGTACTCAATCCCTCTCTTTGCTATCTCTACGGGATTCAATCTAGGATTTCCATATACCTCGACACCAACCTTATCACCTAGTTGTTTAAGTTGTACTAGTGCGGCTGGCCTATAGTTATCTGCACAAATTAGGCCTACAGAGAATCCCTTTTTCTTATAAAAATATGCTAATTTAGCGGCTGTAGTAGTCTTACCTGAACCTTGTATCCCAACTAGCATAATTGTGTAGGGGAATTTAGAGGGAGTAGGTGTTACTGTTACTTTTGATCCTCCTAGTAATTCCAGTAGCTCTTCGTATACTGCTTTTAGAGCTATATCTCTTCTTGTAAACCCAGGAGGAGGATCCTCCTCAAATACTCTTTTCTCTATTTTTCTAGATAGTTCTAAGACTAGTCTGACATCGACATCCGCCATTAGTAGGGCTCTCTGTATTTCTCGTATAGTCTCCTTTACTATTCTCCTGTCTACAAAAGTAGCTCTCCTTAAAATATCGATAGCTCTGATTAGGGATTTTGAAAGCGATTTTAAATTGCTCATTAATCACCCTCTTCTGTTCTAAGAATGTCTTCGTAGTATCCTTTAATTATTATACCTTTTCCTTCTACAATATCGAATATCAATTTAACAGGAGGTACAGGACACCATCTAGCCTTTCTTACATACATGGTTCTATATACCCTTCCTTTAATTTCTTCAAAACCCAGTACTATTATTCCGGTTGCTAGGAATTCCTCAACACCAAATCTGCTGATTTTGTTACTACCAGTTGGTATTTCACTAGTCATTATAGTAGTAACATCCTCTAGTCTTTGTAACGAAAAAACCATCTCTCTTAAGAACTCTCTAGTATATAGTATATCTTCCCTTTTAGTACCATACATTAGTGGAGCAATAGGATCTATGACGAGACGTTTAGCATTCAATTTTCTTATGTTTTTAATAATGCTATCTATGAGTATATGAGGTTCTATTCTTCTTTTCTCATCTTTAAGGTATAGTTTACTAAAGTGAGTTCTCATATCGAGAAACAGAAGCTTTCCTTCATCGATAAGCTCACTTACATCCCATCCTAGACTTTTTAATCCTCTTATAACATGTTCAGCGGGTTCATCTATAGCCAAATATATTCCAGATTCATTAAGCTGAGAGGCACCATATACTAGAAAGTGTAGAGAGAATATAGTTTTTCCAGCTCCTGTCTCTCCAGCTACTAAGTAAGTCTTTCCCCTAAGAAATCCTCCTTTTAGTACCTCATCGAGTTTATTTATTCCAGTGGGAGCGTATTTAGTTAAGGAGACACCTACGATCCTACTGTAGGAGGGTAACGTTGGGGATCGAGGGACTGTTAATGTATGAGTAGCCGGTTGCGGAGTATATGGTATGGTGTAGTTCATGGAGCTTGTGGATAAGACTTTTTCAGATGATTTAGGTGAGAAGAAAGCACCACCGCATAGAGGATTATTAACATCATTTAAGGTCTGCTGTTGTTTTGTACAGTACTTCATACCCCTAATAAAGTACCTACAAGATTTACATGTTACAGGTTGAGTTATACTCATTAGCAATCCCTCTACTACTGTTCAGGCACCTTCTAATTTTTAGAATATGATTAACTAATAAGGGTTTCCTATGGAATATGATCATTCAATAATTGTAATGGTATATTCTTCATTATAGTATAATTAACGAATATTTTTAATCTAAGACAGAGGTTTGATTTCGAGCCCGACTCCATATTTTCTGCAAGTTCTCTTGAGTCTTTTGAATACTTTAGTAGATATCGAGTTAAGATACTTAGGTTGAACTAATACTTCTATGTATCCATCTTCACATAGCCTTATTTCAAATTCCTCTCTAGGTATATACTTAGCTAAGGTCCTCTCTAGAGTCATTAATACCCTGTTACCCCCTCTTATATACTGCTTTTTCACGGGAACTACGAATGTTCTCTCACCGAATACATAAAGCTCATATTCTACTTCCCCTGTCAGAAAGTCTCTGACTAGTACGACTGGTCTAGCTAGTTCTGCCTCTCTTAGTCCATGGGGCACTTTCACTATGGTCTCAAGTTCATATATCTTACTTACTTTACCATTTTTTATGAAGATTATTGTATCTACCACCGAGGGTATCATACCCAGTTCTACTCTACCTATAAATCTCTGAATAGCATCGATGGGTGATGCAGCATGGATCACGCCTACCATACCGACTCCTGCTAATCTCAGATCTGTATATAGTTCAAAGTCTCTTGTATCGCGCATTTCATCAAAGAATGTATAATCAGGACGGCTAAGTAGTAATACATCATGTAGTTCCTCTGAGGTACCATGAGTTTTAGAATACTGAGTTATGTCAGGAGGAAGGTTCATATCTCGGGGTGATTCTATTGTCTTAACTATTTTCCCCTTCCTCAGGTAATGGTCTGCAAGAGCTTGGGCAAAAGTAGTTTTACCCATTCCAGGAGCTCCAGCTATTATTATCCCCTCAGCTCTTGTATCTAGTCTATCTAGGAGTCTTTTCGGTAGATTATAGTCCTCAAGAGATAGCCTAGCTATAGGTTTAACTATAGTTATCTCTAATCCATCGGAAAATGGTGGTCTAGTTATGACTATTCTATAGTTCTTCAACATTATTATAGAGGATCCTGGTCTATCTATCTCTATAAATCCATCTTCTTCTATCTCTCCCATCTCTAAAATATCTCTTTCTATCTCTTCTAATAGCTTTCTAGGTATAGGCTCGTCTCTCAATTTTACAAATTTCCATCTACCAGGTGTTCCTTTCTTCGCATAAGGTGGTGAGTCTTCCTTTAAGTGTATGGACATTATATCTTTATCAATGAAGAACTTCTCGAACAATAATCTCTTTTTCCTTATATCCTCGAATAGAACTTCAACTCCCATAGCTTTGCAGGCTAGCTTTTGTGTGGGATCACAGGTTATTAGTACAGCATTCCATTCCGAGGCTAGTTCTCTTAGCATTTTATCCACATCCTCCACTCTTTCGAATCTATAAAGCCTATAGTTACTTGGAATTTCTCTTGTAAATTCTATAGAGAGGTTATCTTTTTCACTTTTATTGATAAGTGAGCATATTCTCTCAAGTTCGGTCAATCCTATCGTACCTATTACCCTATTTTCCTCTCTGGTCATCCTTTCGAACATTTCTACAAGTAGCGTGTGTATGACTATTTTTCCAGCTATTCTTCTCTGTTTAATTTTTCTTCTAAGGATACCCCTAACTATGGCTGTAGAATCTGGTATGTATATTTCTCTTAGTACTTCCATATTACTTACCTTTTAGCCTTAGTTCATTTAAAACTCATCACTACTTTAAATACTTATCTGTGCCTCTCTTCCATCCTACTGAGAAAAGCTCGAGAGCGAAGTTTGCACTAACCATTCATAGCTATACTACTTAGCAAAGTTTCTAACAGTAATATTTATTAGTTATCAAGTTCACAGTTTTAATATGAATACTATAAAGATAGTATTTACCTTGGCATCAATCGTAATCCTGATCTCAATCGTAGTGCTAATCCTGCTTATCCTTGACTATGCTCAAGTAACAACTCTCCATGTGATAGGGATATGCGCGGTATCTTCAACTTTAGGTATAACAGGAATAATTCTAGTGAGAAGAGAGAGGAAAAAGATTAATTTAGTGTGATAGCAATAGTGCTCCCATATCTCTAACTTAAGCTCCGATCTAGGAAAACTATAGCGTTATTATAATATGAATTATCATAGGATGAGGGAAATTCGATGAAACTGATATAAGTAGTTGATACACTTTATGTTGGGTGAACTGATGAAGTATAGGCTACTAGATATATTAGCCTGTCCCTACGATAAGGAATTTCCACTTAAGCTGTTCGTACTTGAGAGAAAAGAATATCCCAAGAGAGTATTGGATAGAAAGAAGCCCTTATGTGAACTCTACTGTGCTTACCTGTCTAAGTTCCTAAGAGAACTCGAATCAGAACCACCGTGTGAGGAATGTATTAAATGGGAGGTCTCCGAAGGAGTACTCTACTGCGGTAAGTGTAGCAGATGGTATCCTATAGTAGAGGAAATACCTCAAATGCTACCTGACAAATACAGAAAGGAAAAAGATGATCTAGGCTTTCTGAAGAAGTATAGAGATAGATTACCGGAGTATATAGTGAAGAGAGGAAAGCCCTTTAACCTGGGTGAAATGAACCAGTAGATGAACTAGTCGTGAACATATATAGCATGGATACATTTTCCTATATTTTCTATCTTCACAAAACCATATCTAATGAACTGAACTATATAGCCAATGGGTAGTCTAGCCACTTCAGATTCGGCATATCCTGAATCGAATACTATGTCGTCGGCTTCTGCTCTTTCTACTTCTACTCTGATATAATCTTCTGAACACCACTGAATTATAGGAATCTTCTTCTTTCTTGCATACTTCACACTTGTCCCTGTACATATGGATTCAATAGCATAGTTTGAAGTACCTAATACTTTCACATTACATAGTCCCATCAGCCGTAACTCAGCTCCTCTATGAAGTCTCTTGGCATCTTCTCTGGATATAAACACCCTAGCTACATTATTAATAGGTCTTATCTCTAGAGCTCTAAAACCTCTTTCAGGAAATGATGGATGATAGGGTAGGACAGCCTTCTTTACAGTACAATTATGGATTATCAGTTTTACAGGGTTCTTAACGAACATGAACCTATTAGCTCTAGGTTCAAGAAGACTTCTATTTATTGCATACAGGTTTACGAGGCTTATTCTAGCCTCTACTGGCTTGATACCTACGTCTAATATTATCTTTTTTATAGTCTCAGGGAGTATTCCTCTTCTCCTTAGTGCACTTATAGTAGCTAGTCTTATATCGTCCCATCCACGATATTTTCCTTCTTCTATACCCTGTCTTATCTTGGACTTACTAAGAATCATGCCCTCTAATTTAAGTTTTCCAAAGTGTATTGTCACTGGATATTCCCACTTAAAGTGGGCATAGAGGAATTTCTGTTTAGGAGTATTAGCCTCAATGTCCTTGCCTCTTAGTATATGAGTGATTTTCATTAAGTGATCATCTATAGCGCATGCAAAGTTATATGTAGGCCAGACAATATATTTGTCTCCTACAAGAGGATGTGGGTATTTGCTGGAATCTATGATTCTGAAGGCTATCCAATCCCTTACCGAAGGATCTGGAAACTCGGGATCAGTTTTTACTCTAAGGACTATAGCTCCTTCTTCGAATTCACCATTTAGCATTCTATCCCATAAATCCAGGTTTTCTTCGATAGTATGGTTATAATGTTTGCACCTTATACCATGAAGTCTGTGCATTCTGATCTCATGTGGAGGACATGTACAGATGTAACCTCCTCCTATTTCAAGTAATTTAGTAGCGTATTTATAATATATCTCCATTCTTAACGACTGTATGTATTCCTCTTTCCACTTTAGACCTAACCATCTAAGATTATCTCTTATCACATCATAGGCATCCGCTACTGGGGTTTTAATTCTCGGATCTGTATCCTCAAATCTCAGAATAAAATCTCCACCATACTTCACAGCGTACTCGAAGTTTAGTATAGCAGCTCTAGCATGGCCTAGATGTATGTCAAAGTTCGGATTTGGAGCAAATCTTGTTCTAACTCGGGGATATTTATCTACATAAGGGAGTGGAGGTAGGCCTATTCTTTCCCTTTTCTCCACCTTCTCAATAAGAATCTCAGGGTATTTTTCCTCAGCTAGCCTTCTTTGTTCACTTAGATTCATAGAATTAACCTTTTCCACTATTTTCTCGACTAAAGCCACTACTTCTTTCACTGAAGTTCTAAGATGGGGATTTTCTGCCAAGATCATGTTTAGTACTGGTTTAGCTTTAGCTTTTCCTCCATATTTTATGGCATTTCGTAGTACGTACTTGAGCACTATATCATGTAGGGAATTCATGGTATCATCTCGTAATTTTAGCTTGTCTAATTACTTCTAGAGTTTTTCTTGCACTACTATTTTTCATAAAGTATTCTCTAACAGGTCTGAGGATTTCCACGAGTAGCTCCGCAACCGTATTTTTAAGATCCAGCGGATGTATTAACCCCTTTTTATAGTCCTTTATGAGCTCCCTGTAGCTTGTATACTCTTTTAATTTTCCACCATATTGTCTACTAAGTCTTACATAGAGAGTATCTCTTTCTCTAAAGGCAATATATCTTATGATGTCGATTATGGGATTAAAATCTACTTCCCTGGGAGGACAGAAGGCTCTTCTTATCTTAAACCTTATCTCCTCTGGATTATCATAGATAAAGATTGCTGTTCCCGGTATACTCTTGCTCATCTTAATTTTAGATAGGTACCTCTTCTTATCCCCCTCTTTAAGAGGCCATATAGGCGGTTTAGTCAATCCTTGAAGAAGATGATGATGAAGACAAATAGGCTTAGAGTAGCCCAGTTTAGGTGCTAATTCTCTAGCTAAAACATTAGCCTTTCTCTGGTCCATTCCTAACTGACAGATATCTACATTGAGATAGAATATATCCGCTACCTGCATAGGTGTGTACAGTAGATCGGCCACTTTGCGAGCTTCTACTTCCTCTCTTCCGGCAATTTCCAGTGTTCTCTTAGCTCTAGTTATTGTAACTTCCTTAGCTATCTTCAATACTAGTGTCCAATAGTCTAAATCGTCATATATTTCATGAGCATATATGAATTCCACTTTATCTTCAGGGACGCCTAAAGCTATCCAGGAGTGCTTAAAATGATCTGCTGCTAGCTTTATGAGTTCCATATCTCCACCCAATTTATTGTTTATCCAGGCATGATATGTAGCTAGTAGAATTTTTACACGCACTCCAGCAGCTACTAGATCTTTCATCTTATATGCACAGATTAACCCAGTCCCTAGATGCACAGGTCCAGAGGGTTCAAATCCATTATAGGCTACTGGATGTGGATTAGTCTCTAGTAGCTGTCTGAGTTCCTCATATGTTATTAGCTCTTCTACTGGCTCTTTAGTTATTAGTCTTAGTCTCTCTTCTATGTCCATATCTGTCCACCATCTACTCCTACTTTTCTCTAAGAAGGCTCATATTTAAAACCCTCTTATAGTAATAGTGTTGCAGAGTGTAAATTGATCTAACTATTATACGAGTTCCCGTAATACATTGATAGCTGAGCGGACTAGCGAACTCCTATCGCTTCCTTATTAGTAGAGAATTAAAGCAGATATCAAGAAACAGGAGGAGAGAGGAAATCATCAGATGGTGGATGTAAAAGAATAAACTGAACACTATTATTAAGATCTTGACAAACTCAATATCTACTATATATATTCATCAAATAAAAAAGAAATATATTTATATGAAAAGATGTACTATTCAGCAGTGATTGGAATGAATATAGGGTTAGTGAATATAATCCGTAATGCGACGATAGTAGCAGTACTATTCGAAGGGTCAAGGGAAGATCTCAAGTTTAGAGAGATAAGAGATGAACTATGGATTATTGGAGCTATGTTGTGTGCACCACTAGTGATACTTTATTATACGCTCATACCCTCAGGTATAATAATGTTTGTACTCATCACTCACATATTTTCCATAGCTATAGGGATAATAATAGCAATAGTGCTAGCTATGTTAGGCTTTATGGGAGGGGGCGATGCAAAAGCCTATATGTTTCTCTCAATATTTGAACCTCCTGCACTAGGTACTATCGAAGTACTACCCCCCTCTCTCTCGATAATGATCAACTCTATAGTTGTCTCTCTCACAATGACACTGTATATTCTTATGAAAAACCTGAAAAATGTGAGAAAGTATGGTATATTCAAAAGATTTAAGGAACCTCTTCTCAAGAGAGTAGCAGTACTATTTCTGGCATATGAAGAGGATGTTAAAAAAGTCAAGAAAGAGCCATGGAAATACTTTATTTCAGAAGATTTATCAAGTAGAGATAAGTTCATTCTCATTTACAGAATACCAGAAAAGGAAGATATAGTAAATAATCTTAGTGATAATGATAGAATTTTAGTATCACCAGCTATACCAATGCTGGTATTCATATTCATAGGCTATATAATATACCTACTATATGGTAATATAGTACTGGTAATGCTAGACAGATTACTGAGAACAGGAATAGCGTAAAAATTATTGATATCCTCGTAAATTAAGATTTAGTATGGTGGTACATTGAAGAAAGTGTTTCACGTGATTATAGGATGTACTATAAGTCTATATTATCCTATTCTTCTATGGTATATAAATGAGGAGTATGTAGAGATATTAACAGGTTTACTGAAAGACTGGAGAGGATTCATCATAAACCTACTGATAATTCCCTACCTCATTCTTAAGTCAATGAATACTACAGTACTTTTAATTCAGAGAAACTTCTCAACCGCAGCTGGAGAGATAGTAAGAATACTGCTCTTCACTATAATTCTAATCTCCTTAGTGATATGGCCGAATCTATGGAACCCTAACGACATAATTAATCCGTTAGGTGTAGTGGTCTCGTATGTAGACAGATTATCTAAACAGTACACTTATGAACTTCTATTACTAACAATCTTGCTATATGGAGTAGTTTTCTCAATAATCCCTGATAATAAGTATGATAACAAACTATCGCCACTTCACTCTATAATAGTAGTACTTTTTATATCAATAGTCATGTTGTTAATAGGACTAATATTCGATCCATTGAAAATAATACTCATACTCCTCCCCCTCTTCGTACTATGTATAGTATTCCATGTAATAGCCGATTTTTCCTCTAGTGAAGGAGCTATGATATTATATCCACTGTATGATAAACGATTAATTAGAGATGTACTAAAGGGTAGTAAGAGAGCGCTTAGAGTAGCTAGTAATATAGGAGAATACTTATGTCTATTTATATCTATTATCTCTGTATTGTTATATATAATGAACATTTCTAGGTTGTATGCTATAGGTCTAGAACATGTCTACAGTATTCTGCTAGCTTACTTTACTGCAATCTGCATTCCACTACCGCTACTCCTTCTCGCCAGGGCACGTAGAAGGAGGTACTCATTGAAACCTTTAAGGTGTAACCTCTGTGGAAGAATAATTCCCCCTGATACGAGTACCTGTCCATACTGTGGTGAGAGCGTATGAAGAGATTTTATACTCCTACAGAGCTTAGAGGAGCTATGGTAATAGACAGTGAAGGATATATCTATGGATACTTAGGTAATATGGAAGTAAGAGATGATGATGTAATCTTCGAAGTATATGAGGAAAAAGAGTACGCTACAGAGACTGTAGATGAAGAACTTCTCATAAAAAGACTTATCGATTATTTAAAAGAGAGAAAGAGGAGATTATTTAAGAAAATTACTATAAATGATCTAAAAAATGAGGTTAAAAGGAATCTAGATATAGATCAAGACGACATAGATCTAAACTCCTATGTAGAGTACGCTAAAAAAGTGGGTATAGAAATTCCTCTAAAGAGTATTCATGTAAAGAGAAAATATGCCAAAGGTACTATAAGCTATAGGGATATACTAGCACTTATAGTTCAACATGTACCTAACGAGAGTGGCACAGCTACAAGAGAGTATAAAATAGTATTACTCAACAAGCCTAAACAGGCTATGTATGGTGGAGTTGAAATAAAGCCTCAGCCTCCTCTAATACCACCAAAGAGAATGAAAGGTAAGTTAGTCGTTAGTAAACAAGGACTTATCCTAGGGTATGTTGATGGAATAAGTATAGCTCCTTCAGTAATCGCTATTAGAGTAAAAATTCCTCAAGTGAGGAAGAGAGTACTGAATCTTCAGATGTTTGCTAGGTATTATGAAGGGTATGAAGAATATAGTGAATATATCGAGAAATTGAAGACAGCTTTTAAGGAGGAAATCGTAGACATTAACAGGTTAGAAGAAATAATCGAATGGATGAGACAGAGAAAATACCCTAAAGAGCTTATAGATTCCATAAAGGAGTTTACAGAGGATATAGTAGTGGAAGAGGAGAAAGTAGAAGACATACCCTGGAGTAGAGTAGCTAAGGTAGGAGATGTGGTAATAGTGGAGGAATAGGTATGGGTAGTATTACAATCGATACTGTCAGGGAAGTATATGCTTCGATAGCCAGTAATCTAAAGAAGGTTATAGTAGGATTGAACGCTGAGTTAAAGTACATACTGATATCATTATTGGCTAACGGTCATGTACTATTAGAAGGAGTACCAGGAGTTGCTAAGACTACGATAGTAAGAGCACTAGTTAAATTATTGAACCTCAACTGGAGGGAGATGAGAACTTTGAACAATATACCCTATACAGGGTGGTCTAGAGTACAGTTTACTCCTGATCTCATGCCTAGCGACATTATAGGGACTTTAGTGTTTAATCCCATTATAAAGGATTTTGAACCTAGATTTGGCCCTGTATTCACATATATACTACTCGCAGATGAGATTAATAGAGCTATACCTAGAACACAGAGTGCACTCCTTCAAGCTATGCAGGAAAGAGAGGTTACCATAGGGTCAACCATCTACAAGCTTGAAGATAGGGATAATGGGAAATTCTTTTTTGTGCTAGCAACCCAGAACCCTATAGAGCAGGAAGGAACATACCCACTCCCTGAAGCACAGCTAGATAGATTTTTGATGAGAGTACTGATACCATACCCTAAAACATTAGAAGA
>QMRW01000004.1 GCA_003650785.1 Thermoprotei archaeon
AGAGCTGTTTCTGATACTTCTAAGGGACCAGTAGACTAAAATTGAGATGAATGAAATGTAAAAGAATATTTGAACATGTACTGATGGATAAAATACAACGTACGGATAGAGTTCAACTATACTTTCCTTGGATCTAGCAATCTCAAACTCTACAGATGGATACTTTACCCAACCATAGGAGATCGGCCCACCTTGCCAAAAGTGTCTTCCTTCTGGAAGCTCCATCGTAACCTCCAGACGTATACGATAGAGAGCATCACGCCATCTTATACCAACTAGTCCTGTTGGAAATATGTATTTACTAACATCTCTGTTGTACTTATATACAAGAGTATGACCTTTGTATTTTAGTTCAATTTCCGTAAATCCCTCAAGGCATTGAGCAGTACACCACCCTAGACCCTTTGAAACTTGAGTCCCACCTACCTTCACTGCTATGTCTACTGGTGTTCCATATGAAGTCTCTGCACGAATAGTACATTCATTAAATGGGAAGTGTACTGAATAAGTTCCAGGTGCATTTACTTCTATAGTTCTGAACCTATACTTACCTATGTATAGCTCTATAGTGTTAAACCTCCTTGGTAGTCTTATGATAGTAACATAGTCACTTACTTTGAAGACCCTATTATCCACTTTAATACTAATGAGTTTAAGGTAATCTTTAGGCACGTTTTTCATTTCAAGTATAACAGGTTCATAGAATACTGTTGGACTTGTATAGAACAATAAGTAGCATATCTTTAGTGCAGATACTGAGAAGCTGGATATCGATATGTTTAGGCTATCACTATAACTAAAGTACCCCTTTACTAGAGCAAAAAACTCTTTCCTTTCTCTATTTAATTCAGCCTTCTCAATGATAATATCTGCGTTCTCATCTCCAGATACACTCATAGTGACGTTTACCGGAAGGTCACGTACACGTGCATTAAGGGTGATTGGTATGGTAGCATTACATCTGTAAACAGCATATGGACCTACATAAAGCTTGTAATAGCAATTCTCCTTTCCCTCATATATCCCCAAGAGGAGGCCTCCCTCTATAGTACACTTTGCCTCTTCTCCAAGTATCTCTATACTTATGTTTAAGTTCTCACTGGTTAGTGAGCTAGGGGGTACAGATCCCCATATCACAGAGAAATATGGCATAAATCCCTCTAAGACATAGATACTGTTTACTTTAAAATCAATTTTATGATTATTTATGAATACTGATGCTACATATAAATCTTTGCTCGATGTCGCTATTCCTAGTACAAGATAGGTTTTTGATGGTATATTCTTAAACCCTTCTAGCACTAGGGTCTCCTTCCCAGGAGAATAGAGAAATGATACCTCTTGTATTTCCCTAAACTCTATTCTCTCTGCAAATCCCTCTACAAGGGGTATAAGTTTCCCTCTATGTCCTCCTTTGGTATCTGTGGATTTTACTATTATAATACTCATTGAGTTGAGAAGGATTAATAATGAGAATAACATAATTATGAGGAGTACTATGCGCATATATTGTACAAAAGCTTATTAAAGATATTCCTTTCGCTAAGAGTTATGTGAAACTATATTACTTCCTGGGCTAAAATAGCACCTTCAAGAGTTTGAGTAGAATTCCTCCCTAATCAATCTGGTTAGTCTGAGCAATTTATCCTTACTCCTATTTAGAAGTTTACTGCATAGAGTTAAAACTACCTTAATTTCTTCCGGTGACAATAAACACTTTCCTTTTAATATTAATGGTATACTCATGGATTCTGTAGATGCCACTTGTACTACATATCTCTCGGGATGCAGGGAGATTAGTCCACTATTCTTAAATCCAGCCATCCTAGCTATGGAAAGGACTTTAGATGCTGTAGTTAAATCTCTAGCTACTATGTGGAGAATAGGTGCCTGAACTACCATCCATAAATTATCATGGTGTCCTCTAAGCACATTCTCTACTTCATGATACTCTACGGAGGAGTGCCACTTAGCAATGACCTTGAGGTTAAGCTTATCACCAGGTTCCTCTACAGCTACCAACTGAATTCTACCGCTACAGGATGATGTGGTATACAGCTCATCTATAGAGTTTATCAACATTAATAGATCTAGAATATCCCTATCCACTTTACTCCTCACAGCATCCTCTAATAACCTCATCAGAAAATGTCTTTTCCTCCTGACCCATTCACTCATTTACTACACCCTGAGTAGGTGTGTTCCATCACATGTAGGCGAATTGAAGAATTCCTTAGTAATAAGTCTCTCTCTACAGGTAGCATACGTGAGTCCTAATCTACTAGCCTCATGGACAATAGGCCTGAGTAATTTCTCTCTCAGAGAACGTGCTAAATACCTATAACTACCCACTTTCACTCCACGGTTCACGTATAACAACTTCCACGTATTCGAATACTCGGGAAATGCCTCTATAAGTCTCTTGTAACTATCTAGTCTAAACTTGTAAGTAGAAGTTACAATATGCCTAACTCCGTACTCAGCTAGGACAGCTACGAGCTCACGAAGTTCAATGGGATCATCGTTCAATAGGGGTATTATAGGATCTACACGCACAATTGTACGTACATTCATCTTAGTGAGTTCCTTGAGGGTACTGAGACGCTTATCAGGAGAAGGAGCATTGGGCTCTATAATTTTGGATAGCTTTCTATCGAGAGTTGTAATGGTGATACTTACACATATTCCACCCTTCTTGACAATATCCATATCCCTGAGTACCATATCAGACTTAGTCATTATCAACACTTTAAATCCATACCTTTGTAGTAGTCTCAAGGCTCCTCTAGTTAGCTTGTACTCCTTTTCCTCTGGAGGATAGGGATCACTACTGGATGAAAGTACTATCGGTATTCTCCGATCTGCCTTATTTAGATCTCTTTTTAACCTTCCTAGGAAATCTCTTTTAGGTTTACTATCCGTATAACGTACATAGTACGTCGCGTAACAGTATAGGCATTTATGGCTACAACCTGTATATGGGTGTAAAGAGTACTTCTGTGGGCAGGTACACATGGGACTTCTCCATGGATCAAATATCCTGAGTACTGAGTACCTATTCTTTACTCTTTCGATGCTGCCTCACCCATCTAAGGAATTCTTTATCAGGAGGTTCCTCCTCATAGAGTTCAGCTCTACGGGCTTCAAGTAAGTTTTCAGTACGACCTAGGATTTGAGATGCTGTGATCAAGTTTCCTACTTCTTCCTCCAAGTATTTGAATACTTGTTCCCTCCAATGAAGATCTCTCAGAAGATGGTGCTCTAGTACTAGAGTTTTACATACCTTAGAAAGCAATGCAATAGATTTCAGTCCTCTTTCAACAAGCTCTTTGGCTACTTTTATACCACTTAGGTAAGTAGGTGGTCCACCTAGGATGAGTACTTCAGGCCTTTCAGTCAGTATATATTTAAGAGCACTTGATGACATTGGTCCCTGGACATCGGGAGCAAAGAGTACCTTAGTACCCTCATTTACTATAGTGACCATTAAAATCCATCCCAACTTACTTCCGTCCGGACCATGAGGATACACCTTCGAGAATTTTATGAGTGTATCTCCCAAGTTTAGGGAATATCCATCTACATGAATTAGTTTGTAAACAATGTCCTTGATAGATCTATATAAGGCTTTAGCTCTAAGTCTTTGTCTCACGTTTATATTCTCCTCAAAATTCTTAACTAAGACCAGTTTATCTTGATATACTTTAATGAAACTCTCTTGATCAGTACATGTATATATCGACTTAAATGGAGGTGTGTAGTGATCAAGATGATAGTGGCTTATAGTTACTATATCTGCTCTCTCAGCGTATTCCTCTATTCTCTTTCTAGCTTCTTCAAGAGCCTTGAACTCTCTTGGATGCGGAGGTCTTCCATATCTCAAAGGAGCTAGCGCCACACCAGCATCGAGTAATATCCTCACATCAGGTGTCTCTATAAATGTGGTCATTGACCTAACTCCCAGACTCTCGTCAGCTATCGGTATTATCTTCACTTTGTCTACCAATATCATCTTCTAACACTCTTACAAGTCTCTCTAAGGTCTATTATACCGGAAAAGAGGGCATCTCTAAATGCTTTGTAGACTCCTTCCCTTATAGCCTCATATACTATATTCAGGAGCAGTATCCCACTACTAATATCACCACTACGGTCTAATCTTCTTACACCCTCTCTCAAAGCCTCATCGAACACATCCCTAATAGCCCAATATATCACCTCATATATTTTAGCTTCCTCTAGATGTAGTTTCATCTTAAGTCTTCTCTTGCCACTTAAGTCCATACACACGTCCCCTATGGATAATTCACTTCGTGAGTATTAGTCTATCGTTGTACTTTGTACTTCAGGATAGAGTTAAATTACATATATTAGTGAAGCACAACTTTATCAGAGTATGAATAGAGATTTGTATTAAGAGTTAGGTGTTAGTAGTACTGAAGACTAAGAAGAAGACCTAGTAGATTACCCCGAATTGTCATAATCCGTACTGCAATATTATACTATTATTTCTAGATCTAAAGATTGTATAATCTTCCGATATCATCTCTAGCATAATGTATGCTGTATCAAATAGTGGGTCCCTTAACATATGACATGCCTATTGAGTTCAAGAATGCAGTGAATAATGGTATCCTACTATACCTATTTTATAGAAATCCTTATCTCCAGTATCACTAGAGAAGCTCTATAGAAGATTTACGGGTGTAGGACTAGGAGGAGGCTTTACTTACTACTAACTAACGTTCTATTCTTTCTCATTCCCATAGTAAGACTACTCGTATATCAATCGGAAATACAGCTCAGTAAGTTTCAATTTATACGCGAATTTCGACATATTGCCAAAGTCTCTGTAGTGGGAGTTCAATTGTATAGAGCACACTCACTCATAGTCTTAATACGTAACTAAGATAATTTAAATAATTATTTAAATATATTTATGTTAATAAGGGAAAAGGTTATATATGGTTTAATTAAAGGTTAAAATGAACCGGTATGACAAAGTCTGGTGGTATCATTATCAAGTATACTGCCCTTACAGTAATACTGCTAATAATAACTGCCGTGGCAACGTGGACTCTGGCTCCTGGCAAAGAACGTATTGTTAAGGTTCCAGTACTAAAGGGAGAACCTGTCGCAAAACTTGCCGAATCTGCGCTAGCTCTGAGTAAGAGACTAGGTATAGAATTTGATATTCCTAAGACTCCGGAAGGCGATATAAATGCGACTCAACTACTTCTAAATCTAATACCGCTGATAGATAAAGCCAGTGAAATAATACCTCCTAAGATAAAGGCTGCATTCATATACGTGGGTCCTATTGGTGATTATGGTTGGACTCATGGACATGATACAGGGCGTAGGATAGTTGATGAAAAGTTCCCATGGCTTGAAACTGTATACGCTGAAAGCGTCTCCGAAGCTGACTGTTATAGATACATAGAGAGGTTTATAAAGCAAGGTTGTAACCTAATCTTTACCACAAGCTTCGGCTTCATGGATCCAACACTTAAAGCGGCCAAGGAATATCCAAACATAATATTCTTCCACTGTTCAGGGTACAAGAGATGGAAGAACATGGGCACATATTTTGCGGAATTCTACCAGTTATACTATCTCAATGGCCTAATGGCAGGAGCACTTACTAAGACTGGAAAGGTAGGTTATGTAGGAGCTCATCCAATACCTGAAGTAGTTAGACACATTAACGCTTTCGCTCTTGGCGTAAAGGAGGTAAACCCCGATGCAAAAGTCTATGTACGGTGGATCTTTGCATGGTACGATCCAGTTAAGGCTAAGGAGGCGGCAGAAGCTCTGATAGCAGAAGGTGTAGATGTTATAGCATTCACTGAAGATTCACCAACTATAGTCGGAGTATGTCAAGATTATTTCAAGAAAGGCAGACCTGTGTATACTTTCAGTCATTATAGTCCTATGTATAAATACGGACCTGATGTAGTAGTCAGTGGACAGTTAGTCCACTGGGAGAAAATATATGAAGATATTGTTATCAAAGTGTACCTTGGTGTATACAATAAGACTAATCTCGAAAATGTGGACTATTGGTGGATGCTAAGAGAAGGAGCAGTTGAACTTGGTGCAGAGTATGGTATGCCCATAAACCCAAAGTTTGAACCTATACTTAAGGAGAAATATGTCGAAGATCCTATACTTGGTAAAATATCAGTATACGATCTCGTAATGATTAGGCTTAAACAGATGAGTGAAGAAGTACCTACATTCGATCCCTTCACTGGTCCAATTTACGATCAAGAGGGAAAACTAAGGGCTAAACCGGGAGAACGCTTAGGACACTATGCTCTGTGGACCATGGATTGGTTTGTGGACAATATAGTGGGTACTATTCCCAAACCAGGTGGATAGCGGAGGAATAAAACATGAAGGGTATAATAAGAAGTTTTTTACTTACTCCTCCCGAGAAGTCTTCTCTCCTGAATATTCCTAGAGGTGAGGTCGTAGTTAAAATGCAGGGAATAACTAAGCGCTTTCCAGGAGTAACTGCTAATGATCATGTGGACTTTGAATTAAGGGCTGGGGAAATACATGCGCTTCTAGGTGAGAATGGAGCAGGTAAGACTACACTGATGAATATACTGTACGGATTATATCGTCCTGATGAAGGTGAGATCTATGTAGGAAATCGTAGAGTCAAGATAGGATCGCCTAAGGATGCCATTAAGTTAGGAATCGCTATGGTTCATCAACACTTCAAACTGATAGAATCCTTAACAGTTGCTGAAAACATAGCACTTTGCATAGAAGAGTATAAGTTCTTCTCTCACATTCAGGATGTCAAGAAGAATATAGGTGAACTCTCTGAGAAATATGGTCTTAGAATAGATCCAGACGCTAGAGTATGGCAACTTTCAGCAGGAGAGAAACAGAGAGTTGAAATTCTCAAAGCCCTTATCAGAAGAGCAAAAATCCTAATTCTAGATGAACCAACAAGTGTCCTTACTCCTCCTGAGAAGCGTGAACTATTCAAGATTCTTAGAAGGATGGCGGAGGAAGGATGTGGAATAGTCTTTATAACACATAAGCTTCACGAAGTTATGGAAGTAAGTGATAGAGTCACTGTTCTACGGAAAGGAAGAGTAGTAGCAACACTTCAAACTAGTGAAACGAATCCTAAGCAACTCGCTAAGTTAATGTTAGGTAAGGAGATACCGCTACGACCTATAACACATACTGCTAGTTTGACTTATAAGGAAGCTCCCATTCTAGAGGTGCGAAATCTTTATGTTCTTAATGATAGAGGATCTCTTGCAGTTAAAGGAGTATCTTTTGAGGTCTTTGCAGGGGAGATCTTTGGTATAGCAGGAGTATCAGGAAATGGCCAAAGGGAACTTATTGAGGCAATTACTGGACTAAGAAAAGTCAAGTTAGGAAATATCATACTTATGGGAGAGGAAGTAACTAATAGAACTCCAAAGGACATTATCGAGAGAGGTGTGGCTTTCATACCGGAGGATAGATTGAACATGGGTATAGCTCAGGACCTAAGTATTTCAGAGAATCTGATACTTAAGAAATACAGGTATACACCGTTCTCAGGACATCTATTCCTAAACTTAGATCATATAAATAAATGGGTCGATAAGCTGATAAAGGAATATAATATCATTACTCCTAGTAGTAGACTCCCCGCAGGAGTGTTATCAGGAGGAAATATTCAGCGATTAATACTTGCTAGAGAGCTTTCCGGTAATCCCAAGTTGATAGTAGCTTCAAATCCCACTCGAGGACTAGATGTCGCAGCTACTAACTTCGTGAGATCGCTTCTTATAGAGCAGAAGAAAAGAGGTGTGGCAGTTTTACTAGTTTCGGAGGATCTAGAGGAACTGCTTATGCTAGCAGATAGAATAGCTGTTATCTTCGAGGGTAAATTTATGGGAGTTCTACCTACCTCTAAAGCTGATGTGAATAGGATAGGTCTCATGATGGCTGGTATTGAAATGGCTAAGGTGAGATCTTGAGGTATAGGTATAGCTCTCTCCTCAGGCACTTTGGGCTAGAGCTCAAGATTAGAGTAGAACGAAGCTCCCTCACTTCAAGGTTTACTGAAGCAATGGTATCTACTCTTTCGGTAGCGATTTCACTAATAATCGCAGCGGCTATATTTACGTATCAACAAATCGATCCTATAATAGCCTATAAAGAGATCTTCCTAAGTGCCTTCGGCAGTTTTGATGGCATAACCTATACTATTGTAAAGATGATTCCACTACTATTATGTGGAGCAGGACTAATAGTGGCCTTTAAAGCTAATGTATGGAATATTGGTGCAGAAGGACAACTCCTTCTGGGAGCAATAGTAGCCACATGGATAGCCCTATTTTCCCTAAAAACAGCCCCACATTATATATCCATACCAACTATGTTTGCTTTAGGATTTATCGCTGGGGGTCTATGGGCACTTATACCAGCCATATTGAAGATAAAATTCAATGTTAACGAAGTGTTGACAACATTAATGATGAATCACATAGCTTCAAAGATAGTTGAATATCTCATATATGGTCCGTGGAAGGGAAAAGCAGCATGGGGATTTCCACAAACAGATATTTTCCCCACAAATACATGTATTCCATGTATTCCTAATACACGCATCCACTATGCTACCTTAATCATAGCAATATCCTCAGCCTTAATCATTAGTATTCTATTGTCGAGGACTAAGATAGGCTATGAAATAAGAGTTTTTGGAATCAAACCAGAGGTAGCTAGATATGCCGGTATTAGCAGTTCCCGCGTGATCATACTCTCTATGTTAATAAGCGGAGGTCTAGCAGGGATAGCTGGTGTAGGCGAAGTAGCAGGATTACATCATAGACTCAGATACCCCTGGGCGATATCCAGTGGTTATGGATATACTGCTATAATAGTAGCCTGGTTATCGAGACTGAATTCTATAGCCATAGTCCCGGTCTCATTTTTACTAGGAGGTCTTCTAGTGGGAGGTGATACAATTCAAGTAGTATTTAGATTGCCTGTTAATGTGATACATATCTTTAACGGACTCATTCTATTATGTCTCGCTAGCGGAGAAATACTCCTCAAGTATAGGTTTAAGATAGAGGTGAAACGTCATGGAACACTGGTTAGTTCCTCCTCTTAAAGTAGCGATAGAGGCCGGTACCCCCCTCTTACTAGCCTCCTTAGGAGAATTGTACACTGAACGTTCTGGAGTTCTAAACCTCGGAATTGAAGGTATGATGCTTATGGGAGCCCTGTCAGGTTTTATAGTAGCTCTAATCACGGGAAATCCATGGTTGGGATTACTCTCAGCGATGATTGTAGGAGGTTTAATGGGAGCTCTTCACGCCTTTGTCTGTATCTCCCTTCATGCTAATCAGGTAATTTCAGGTCTAGCCCTGTCGATGTTAGGAGTAGGTCTTAGCGGATTCATAGGTAAACGCTTTGTTGGAATTCCTCTTAAGGCTACATTCGGAGTATCTCCAATACCTCTCCTAAATAAAATACCGATATTAGGATCGATATTATTTGAACACAATGTCATAGTCTATATTTCGTATATTCTAGCTATTATCTTATGGCTCATTCTACATCGAACTAAAATGGGTATAATGATAAAAGCTGTAGGAGAAAATCCAGCAGCAGCAGATGCTGCTGGAGTCGACGTTTATAAAGTCAGGTATGTATGCACTATCTTTGGAGGAGTGATGGCAGGAGCGGCTGGAGCCTACCTATCTCTAGCTCATATACCGATGTGGGTTGAGAACATGACAGCCGGAAGGGGATGGATAGCGGTGGCTATTGTAGTCTTTGCTACATGGGATCCACTACGTGCCCTACTCGGATCCTATCTCTTTGGTGGTGTTGAGGCACTACAGTACTGGCTACAACCATGGGGCATAGATCCTTCTCTACTTGGAACACTACCATATATCGCTACGATACTGGTACTAGTGATCATAGGGTCTAGTAAACGCCTTAGAAGAGCTATGTCAGCCCCCTCAGCTTTATGTAAACCATACATACGCGAAGAGAAAGTAGTATAGGGTAGTAGAATCAGGATACTATACTCTTAAACCATAGGATAGAGTTAAATGCACATATACTCACACTCATTTGCTAGAAATGAGGTGAAATTTATACGGATTCACTTATGTGATTCGATTAGAGAAGAGTATATCGGTGAAACAAGTAGTTATAGATGCAAAGATGCTCAATGCAACAAGTCAATAGGAAGATAAAAGAAGCTGTAATGAAGGGTTTAAAGGTAATAATCAGAAATGCAGAATATCTCTACGGTATAACCTCTGACCTTAAGAGTGGAGAAATCAGAGTAGAGGGAAGTGTAGGTGATTATTTAGGTGTGTTGAACCACGGTGTGAGAATACTAATTGAAGGTAGTGTCAGTAACTACCTTTGTGATTGTGCTTGAGCAGGTGAGGTTATAATAAAGAGAAATGCCGGAATAAGAGCAGGGATTTACGCATATGTGGAACTATAGTAATTGAGAAGAATACAGATGATCATCTAGGACAACTTCTAATGGAGCTCAAGTGATAGTGAAAGGAAGCACTGGTGAAAGAGTTGAACTTCATAGGGTAGGAGGGATTTTTGGAGTAATCTATGTGAGAGATGGATACAGGAGTCTACGTCATAATGCCAAGGTTGTTTCACTGGAGGAGGATCTAAACTTACTCAAGAAGCTTAGTATAACGTACAACTTAGAAGCAGATCCTAAAGACTTCACTAAAGTCATCCCCATATCACCTAGGCCCTTCTATGTGACTACTAGGAGTAAGAGGTGATGTAGTAAAAGCACTAGGAGCAGATGCTGTAGCTATGGTATCAGCCATAGAAATAGCTGTAGGGTGTATAATGTGCGGAAAATGCTCAACGGGTGAATGTCCTGTAGGTATATGTACACAAGGTCCTGAGCTGAGAAAGAGACTAGGAGGAGGTAAAGGTATAGGTCGAGCAGTAGAGTGGATAACTAATTTCCTAAAGGTTACGACGAAAGAGATAGTACAACTAACAGCTACACTTAGCTATAAAGGCATAAATCTCCTCTCTAAAGAGTACCTAAGAGTTCTGACTGTAGGAGTATCAACGATGATTGGAGTAAAACTAGTAGGACTCGACTATTAACTCAAATGACATCTTTAATGGAACTTGTAATGGACAGATAGCCTTATAATTATAATTGACAAATACTTGATGATGATGAGCGTTATGCCGACCGAGCAATGAGGGAATCCTGGGGTAGCTGAGTAGATATTACTGCTCTCTGGCAATATAAACCTATGAAAATACTTAAGGAATAATTAAGAATCTATTTAAGGGTGAGAGTGATCGATCTAGTGCTCGAAACTTTGATATTCATCTTTCCATCCTATGTGGCGAATGCTACACCATTGATAGCAACGAAGTTACTGAATAAACAGACTCCCATAGACAGGGGAAAGCTATTTATTGACAATAGGAGGATCCTCGGAAATGGAAAGACTATAGAGGGATCACTTACAGGAATTGCAATGGGTACACTATGCTCGATTATTCTCCAATATCTGCAACTTCATAGTTTTAGGGGAGGTGTGATTATGTCCATAGGGGCAATACTGGGAGATTTACTTGGGTCTTTTATAAAGAGGAGACTTAATATACCGAGAGGTAAACCCCTACCCATACTTGATCAGCTATCATTTTTACTCACTGCAGAGGCTATGTACTGGTTACTTATAGGATCTCTACCAATGTACATACTACTAATATCGGTAGTAATTACCCTTATCCTTCATCCACTATCAAATGTGATCGCATATATTCTTGGTCTTAAACAAGTTCCCTGGTAAATGGCTTCCTGAGTACATTTTGTAATCTACTCACTGCAAACTCGGCAAGAGCTTTACTCAACCTATAGGATGCAGCCTTAGAGTGTCCTCCACCTACACCACCTATTCCACTAAGAGAACTCCTTAGGATAGTCAAAACATCCATGTTAGATTCTGAGGGTGCTCTTGCTGTGAATATAACCTCTCTAGGACTAACTTCATGGATTATAAATACCATCTTCCCTGTGATATCGGCTCTTATGGATGCAGCCTTGCCTATATATCCTCTAGCCTTAATTCCCCTCAGATCCACTAAATCAGCAAGTTCAGAAGAGAATATTACATTATTGTTTATGAGCTTAAGTACTCTCTCTAATTCTACTCTACCCAGCTTGGCTCTTTCAATAACCTCATCGTTGACGAATTTATATTCATGAATCCATAATCTAACGAGTCTTTGTTTAAACTCCTCATCACCTATAGATGTCATTAGTGATAATTCTATAGTATCAGCTAACTCAAGTAGATCTCTATTATTCTTAATGATTTTATCTCCAATCTCGCCTATATAGCTTAGTTTCATGAAGAAATCTGGATTTGAGGTATTATTACAGAATACTTCCCTAATGATAGTCGATGTACAATACTCTATAGTTATGGCTATAGAAACTTTCATGTCCAATAACCATTTGATCTTATCAAGTGTAGATATGTGGTGATCAATCCAGAATACCTTACATCCCTTCTCTATAAGTCTACTCAAGTAAAATACTACCCTATTCCATGAACCTACATCTACTGCTATATCCAGAATGTATAGTTGATCTACATAACCAAGTGTGGCTAGAGAATTATGAAGAAGGTAAGGTTGTGTAGTTCTCATACTAGTAGGGCTATCTCTAAAAATGTCGAGGAGTAAAGCTGCTGATACTAAACCATCTAAATCTCCATGGCATACTATTGCAATCATTTTCATCCCTCAAGCTTTTATAGTTTAAACTGAAGGGTATATAAGCTAATCTCTATCGCTCGATCTTTAATCTATGATCTTAGAGAGTTCATTTTCAACGTATACTAGGAGCTTAGGAAGTACGCTAAGCCCCACTTTACGTTTACTTATAGCTTCCACAATACCCTTGCTCTCCTTAATCTTGAATTCCATCGATCTAAGCTTTGAGATAAGATCTCTAGTCACACCTATCGGGTACGCTCTCACTTTTAACGACATCTCGGCTTCTCGTGCTATTATCAATGCCTTGAACTCTATGAACACTGTACCTTTACTACCGGTAATACACCTCCTTCCCTCTATGTTCAGATTCTTAGAGAGAGTAAGCCATCCTATCTCCACTAATTCGTGAATTACTTCATCTAAGCCAAGTAATTTTGAGATATCCAACTTAAGTCCCAGTCTTAAGGCTTCCAGCAGTTCCTCTTCAAGTTTCTTTGGATCGCTATACTTATACTCATGAGGATTATTTCGCCAGAATAATACTCCCCCACCCTCTTTATTAAAACTCCATTCTTCAGGATCAAGTTCTTCCAATATCTCATCTACGTCTGTCAATTTTAACGGTTCTATATGGAATGAATGTACATGGAGAGTATGTTTGTTAGTATCTATAAAAGCTCTTACTCTTAATCTGTAGTTATCTATTGATATTATTTTCTCAACATATACTCTATTACCACTGATCTCTCCTACACTCCATCCTAAGCTCTTTAGTCTATCAATAAGTTCAATAGTAATCCTATCGGAACTACTCACTTCGACAATCACACCTCCTCTACGTCATAGCAAATTCAAGATAATTATATGGTGTATATCTTAAAGTTATACTGCATAGTATTGTAGTATAGACTCTAGAGGTATTTATATATATTTAAAGGAAAATCTCTATAGCTTAGGTGTCAAATTGAGACTCCATAGTATGAGTAAAATAGTACTCGTGCTTCTACTGATAGCTTTATCCTTAAACATAGGACTTCCCAGTGGAGACTGTCTAGAAGAGGAACGATTGTTAGACAAATACGTGATATACGCCACCTTGATTGAGAGAAATAAAACACTACTAGTACAAGAGACCGTGGAGTTTAGAAATAAATATAATGTCAAACTGAAAGAGCTGTGTTTTCATGTATACTCCAACGCCCCTCAATTCAGAAAATCAGGCAGTCTTCTTATTATAAATTACATAAAGGATCTGAATACTACACAGTACCTAAACTATACACTAGGTGGTATTGATGGAACTCTCCTGGTCGTAAAACTTCCTCGTCCATTATCTCCAAGGGAAACCAAGATCATCAAGATAAGCTTTTCTTTAAAAATTCCCGTGAGACGTGATAGGTTCGGATACTATGATGATATATACGCTCTAGGAACATGGTACCCTATACTAGCTGTATACCGTGAAGATAGGGGCGAATGGAATAGAGCACCCTATTATCCACATGGAGAATCCTACAATTTCGACTTTGCTAATTACGATGTATACCTTAATGTCAGTAAAAATATGATAGTGGCAGCTACTGGAGTCAAGATAGAGGAAACCATAGAAAATGATAGGAAAATCGTACACTTCAAAGCTGAGTGTGTGAGAGAGCACTGTATAGTTATGAGTCCTAAGTTCAAAGTAAAATCGAAAAAAATCACTATAGAAGGAAGAACTGTGGAGGTATCTTCATATTATATCCCAGAGCAAGAATATGAAGGAGAGGTAGCCCTAGATACCGCTATTTACTCGTTAAGACTTTATAGCGATCTATATGGTCCCTACCCCTATCCGATACTCAGAGTTTGTGAAGTGCATGGTTGGTTCGGTGGGATGGAGTATCCTATGCTAATTATGATAACTAGTTATCTATACAGTCGAGAGAGAAGGGAGTATCTAGAATTGGTAGTAGCTCACGAGGTAGCTCATCAATGGTGGTACTGCATAATAGCTAATGATGAGGGTGAGGAGCCTTGGATGGATGAAGCCTTCGCTGAGTATAGTGGTGTACTCTACTTCGAATTTAGATATGGTAAATCGAAATTCAAAGAAATATTCAGAAGAACAGTAATTGATCCCTTTTACAGGTACCTTCAAAGGAATGAGGATGATATATCTGCTAAATCTGTCTGGTACTTTGGAGATGATGTATATAGATACGTCAATATAATATACAACAAAGGAGCATGTACCCTACATATGCTGAGACTGATACTTGGAGATGAACTATTCTTTAGTTCACTCAAGAAGGTATATAGGGAGTATAAGTTCAAGAAGATAAGTATAAAGGATTTCACGAAAACAGTTGAAGAAGCTACTGGTAGAGATCTTGACTGGTTCTTTCGTGCATGGCTATACTCTAGAGGAATTCCAAGATACAGTATAGTAAAAGCAGTAGCAAGGGGGATAGATAGAAAGTATGAACTTATTATAGTAATATGTCAGTTAAATCCCGATGTCAATATAACTATGTATGTACCTGTAACAATATACGGATGGTACGGTGTTAAATACGTGAAGTTGATCAAGGTAGAGGGTTCTGAATCTAAAGCTATTATAAAAATCCCCTTCGAGCCACGTTTTGTTAGAGTAGATGAGGAAGATGTAATACTAGGTAAGGATAATAGTGTGCTTGTCCCTGTAGAGATTAAATACTTCACTCTCTCAAGAGAGGAGGTTCAAGTTCAAGTGGGTTCTCTTCTCCTGTTAATACTATTGGATTTAGTATTATTTATTAGGTTAAGCAAACGAGGTACTGTAAAATAGACATAAGCTAGGGGCGGTACTAGAAGTGCTGTAGTTAGATATCTAATAGATCTATTCGGAACGATCTCTACTAAAAAGTATATTACATCATATGCATATATAGGAAAGAATACTAAAGTATCTACACACAGAGCTAATATAAATGTCCAAATTACCATTCTGTCCACCTCGAACACTTTTATGGATCGAGGTATAAGTAGGGATACTAGTATAATTTCTAATAGATAGGGTAAAAAGCTCACTACAAAAGGTTGCCAGTTTATCTCGTATAGGAGTATAAATACCATGAGTCTCGTAGAGAGTACGAGTACTATAACTAAAGGTATAGATCTCACTCCACTTAATAGTACTAGAGCTAGTGCTGAAGCTATTATCAATGGAATTTCAAGAAAGGCCAACTGATGTGGTAGATAGTCATAGTAAGTTAACAGAGTTATACTTAGGACTAGTATGAAATGTATTGCTAATCTTATCATAGAGATATTCACTCTTCTGCGCACTTCTATCCCCAGCCAGGCTAATGGCATTATGGAGATATTTTAATAATCTTTTAAGTGTATCTAAGTACATAGACGAAGAGGTTTTATATCACCTTAGTTGAACGAAAGGTAGTGGATGATAACAATAATAGAAGCTCTCATAAGAGTATCGAGATGTAGTACGACTATACACACTAGCATATTCGCTTTTAATAACACCACATGTAATCTCCTCCTCTCTCTTCTCTCTCAGAATAAATACGATCTGGGTGTACTATCAGCCTCTCTATCCATATTACTAATATTCTTAGTGTCTTTGTGCATCTCTTCCCTCCTGATATCAGAAAGAAAAGGATTAAGAGTGTTACTAAGCATTTCCCTAACTGCACTCATGCTTATTGTCCTATACGTGACACATGAAAGTGTACGATCTATACTACCTGTTCAGAATATACTTACTTGGAGGAAGATTATATTTTATGCAAGTCTCTATACATCGATAGTATACTTTGCATTGAAGGAAATACCAGAGAATTGGTCTAAAAAATGGACTCCAGAGAAGTTACAGATATGGAGTGCTATAGTACTAACGTTTCACATATCTCTAAACACTCTAAGAAGGAGGAAATTGAGGACTATATTGACGATAATCACAATTCTATTCATGTCTATGGCATTAACCTGCTTTACATCTATAAGTACAGTACAGGGGATTATAGTTTCGCTAACTGCTATGAAAGCTACAGTAAGATCTCCAGTAATAGGACTAAAAGGATCCTTGGAAAGATATAGAGAAATTCTTACTAAAGATATTATAAGAGAAGCTATTCTATATGAGAGGAGATATACTCCTCCACGCTCTGAAGCGATATATGTATTACACAATCCTGAAAAGGGAACCTCAGTAGATGTATTTGGAATAGTTGCTATAGAACCCTCTAAGGAGCTATTAGTTACACCACTAGACGAAACCATAATAGATGGAAGATTCCTCGAGGATAAGGATTATAACCATGTATTAATAAGCACTTCTCAAGCTAGACTTCTAGGAGTTAAACAAGGAGATAGAATTATTCTTAGAAGTAGATGGGGCTACAATGTAGCATATTTAGTAATTAAGGGGATATTCGAAGAAAAAAGGCTAGATGGAATCTATGATCCTCTGGGTAGTATAAAACCTATGAAATACATACCTAGAGATACGACTGGTCTACAGAAGATACCCTGTAGAGCGGATGAGATAATCATTGTAACTAGGAGAATAGTCTTCACGTATATGATCTCTCGTGGCTCTCTCTTGATATTTAAGAATGAAAATGTCATGTACGAGGCGGCTAAAGAAATCTCTAGGGAATTGAGGATACCAGTAATAGTAGCTGTAAATGGATATGCCAAAACTGTTACGATAGGTAAGATCTTACATATTAGAGGTATACCAACACTTGTAATAGCTATGCTGGGTGGACTAGTAATGATGGTAAGTATGTTAGCTTCAGTATATGAAAGAAGGAATGAGTTCAAAATCTATAGTGCTCTAGGTCTAAATCCCGACAATATTAAGTACATCAGCTTAACTGAAGCCCTGATACTAGGTTTTACAGGAGGTGGTATAGGCTACCTCGTAGGATTATTGGTATCCTATTTATGTAGTGAAGTACTCGAACTTGAGGGATTTGTATTAAGTAGTTCACAACTATGGGGGATAGGTAGTGTCGTAATAGCAGTACTCATATCAACTCTCTCATCAATATATCCTATTGAAAGGGCATCTCTTGAAGTAGTACCCAGCATGGAGAGAAAATGGAAACTAAGAGAAGATCTAAGAAAGGAATTTGAAATATCGTTACCCTTTAGAATCCCTGCAGGAAAAGAAAAGCACTTTATTATATTCACTAAGAATAGATTAGAAGCAATATACCCACCTTACTCTACATTACTAAGGTGTTTGGTCACTGTAGGACATGTAAGTGAAGAAGGATTTGTGATTAAAATAAATGCAGATTTAGTATCAGAGGGTATGAGCTCAGCTATTTTCGAACTAAGAGGATATCGTGAGAACCCTAAGTACTTTACTACTAGTCTAAGAGTAATTCCAGTATCAGTTATAGGCTCTAAATACGCAGAGTTTGTATACTCCATAGTAGATGATCTTAGGAAAATAGTGCTTAAGTGGCTAACTCTATACAGTCACGACAGACTAAAGAACCATTATAAATAATAATATCTAACTAAAAGGTTCATGAGGATGGACATGTCTTCGCTATTAGATAAGTTAAAGCCTCTCTCGAAGGGACAAGAAATATTAAAGAATGTACTCAGTAGCAAAGAATACGATATAGTAGGCATTTTCGGGCCTACTGGAACTGGTAAAAGTTTATTCGCATGTGCATATGGAGTAGGTACTGTAATAGATGGTGAATACAATAGGTTTATAGTAGCTAGACCTATCATCGACGTTAAAACTGGTAAAGAGTATACATCGATCGAACTAGGTGAACTGTATTATAAGGTAGCCTACTCCTACCTAGAGGATTTACTTATCGATATATTACCTATTGAAAACTTACGTAAGCTCTTAGACGAAGGTAGGATAATTATAGCAGATTCACACTTCCTAAGGGGAAGGACCTTTGATAACTCGGTAATATTACTAGATGACGTTCAATCAGTATATCCAGAAGTAGCAATAGAAGTTATAATGAGAATGGGAAGAAACTCTAGACTAATAGTAGCAGGAGATCCTATAGTACAGGTAGGACTTAAGGAAAATCCAGCAATATTGATTAGAGAAGTACTCTCAGGAGAGGAAAAAGCTGTGATAGTGGATTTAGGTCTAAAGGACATAGTTAGACCGGGAGCAAAGAGAGGACTAAGATTAGCATTAGAGATGCGACTATTAAAGAGAGAGCTGAACAAAATAGAGAAGAGTATTCTTGAGGTTATAAAACTCAGAGCACCAGATGTCGATGTGATTACCATTATCGAGTTCATAGAAGAAAAGAAAGAACAGGGTATTCAGACCGAAAATATTCCAGATGCACTTATCCTAGTTAAAGAGGGTACATTAGGTAGACTTATAGGTAGAAGAGGAGAAAGGATAATGTCTATAGAGAAAGAAACTGGCTTTAGACTGAGAGCTATAGAGTTCACCTTAGACTTGGCGAACATAGTAATAGCAATCCATCCGACTGGTTGGATAAGAAAGCATATCAGAGATGTGGACTTTGTAGGTTCAGATATTCAAGTAACCGTTAGTAGGGATGGTATAGGAGCGTTCATGGGTCAAGAAGGTAGGTTCGTGAAATTTATAGATGCTGTAATGAAGAAGCTGTTAAATGTAGGTGTAAGAGTAGTGCGTAGTAGAAGATAACGATTACTTAGTTAATATTCCCATTTTATAGAGCTCTCTTTCGATTCTTCCTATGATCTTGTATATTAAAGGGTATTTATCAATGCCCCCAACTCTAACAGCTACTTCTTTAAGATCGCCTATAGTTACTATCAGGGCCAGAATTCTCCTTTCCTCCTCATTAGAGGGGAGACCATAGGCAAGGCCTAATCTAGCTATTTCTACAGGAGATCGTGTATCCTGATGAGTATATTCATCATAGATCTTACGTACTACTCTAAATTCTATGATTGAGACCCACTCGTTATCGCTTAAATTAGGATAACATTTTCTTAGATTTTTTAGTAACTCCTTTTTACTCTTAAATCCATCTTTTATAGCATCTAATGTAGTTAAATCTTCTACTCTCACGTACTTTACTCTTTCTATTTCTAGCTCAGCTACAACTTTTCCATTGCTACGTAAGTATACTACTTTACTTGAAGGTACTACAATGCCTCTCCTTATTGTGGTTATTTTCTCTCCTGAGAAGATAGGCTTGAGATACTTCTCCTTAACTGTTAGATACTTTCCTAGCCTTACCCTTCTGGTCTTCATAGGGTCTCTATCTCTTCTACATCTTCAATTCTATCGAATAGAGTATTTAATACATTTCGACTACACCGAAGGAGTCTAATATGAGATATCGATATTACCTTATCCACTAGTTCTTCGCTTACTTCTTGAGAGATCTCAACAGTACCACAATGGGCTACTATAACACTATCTACATTTTCAAGGAGCACAGTGGATATCTTGACCTCTTCTAGGTACATTATAGGATATACTTTGAAAATATTATTTAATCTTCCCTTTACTTGTTTTAGTGAATATATATGAAGTTCTGGAGAGATATCATAGGGCACTTTTTCGGCTGAAAGTATATCTATTACTCTAGACATTATAATCGCTAGTATATCCAGTGATTTTGAGGAGACTAATCTACTCACTAGGTCTTCTATCTTAAGCCCTCTGAGAGCAGCTAATCTTCTCAGTCTTTCATATACTCCCTCACTAAGCTCTATTGTAAGCACCTTACTCATATTACCACGCTTAACTATTAGAGAGCGGGTAATTAAAAAAGTACTATTATTAATACAACATCAACCACTAAGTGTTAAATAGACAGAGATATCAACTTACAGGTGATCTAATGGAGTTTAAAGTGTTTTTCAAAGAACTACATTTAAGAACTGAGAGAAGGATACAGCTTTTAGACATAACAGACAAGGTCGAGAGAATTGTAGAGGAAAGTGGTATAGAAAATGGAATTTGTCTAGTGTTCGCTCCTCATGCAACAGCTGCTATAATAGCTAACGAGCACGAAAGAGGACTGATGGAGGATATAGTTGAAAAATTGAAAGAGGATTATCCAAGGAATGGAAGATGGAAACATAATATGATAGATGACAATGCATCAGCACATTTAGCATCAGCTTTCATAGGAGCATCTAGGACGTTTCCAGTTAGAGGTGGAAGACTCATAAGAGGAACCTGGCAACACATAATGTTGGTAGAACTCGATGGCCCCAGGTATCGCAGGAGTGTGCTTATAGAGGTTATTGGAACAGCTACATAAATTCTGTAAGTACATTCACAGCCTTTATATAGTATCTTTTTCTAGATCCCGTGAGTATATCGTAATTTCTTAAGAGCATATATAATTTTGAAGAATTGATGCTAAGATGTTATTGCCTAGCACTATACTTACAATAGCCCCACACTCCTGGGCGTGATGTTATTAGCCTTGACTAACTAATGAAAATGATCTCTCGATTTCTCCAGGAGAAGCTGTTGAAGATCACTCTTAATGGTGAAATAGGGACTATGTGGAAACTTTTAGTAGAGTTCTAGTTAGATTTTGAAGAATTTAAGACCTAAAGATACTACTCATGACAATCATTTTATTGATAGTACTTATCTAACTAGTTTTGTACTAGCATTGATGATCAATTAATCCTATTATTAGAAATTAAGTGTATTATTTTGGTGAATACTCGAGCGGTAAACCATTAATTAGACTGATAGATTAAAATCCCATAGAAATGCTAGAGTACGATAAACGAATACTCAATAGACTGGAAGAACATCTAGGAAAACATAGAATAGTGCAGATATTGAGGAAAATAAGAGAACCCCCATCTAAGTACTATGTAAGAGTGAATACAGTATTGGCTGATCCAGAGGATGTTGTCGAATCACTAATCGCTCATGGTTTCGAAGTCTATAGGGATGAACTTATAGAAGAAGCTATATACTTCAAGGTAGAAGGCCCCTTTGAAATACCTAAGGCTAAATTAAAGGTCATAGCTGATAAGTTCGCAGCTGAAAGCGTAATGCTGGGCGCTGATCTATATGCTCCTGGAGTTAAAGAGTGTGATAAGATCAGAAGAGGAGATAGGGTGAATATACTATCCCCCTCAGGAGATATAGTAGCATATGGAATAGTTGAGATGGATTTTATGGATATTTTCAGGTTCAGGAAGGGAATAGCCGTAAAAGTATTAGTATCAAGGTATAGAGCGCCCAAGCTTAGGTATACATTTGAGTACGAACAGGGGCTTATCTACGACCAGAGTTACCCAGCCATATTGACGACTAGAATCTTAGATCCAGAACCGGGAGATATCATAGTAGATATGTGTTCAGCACCTGGAGGTAAGACCACACACATAGCTCAACTACTAAATGGAGTGGGAATAGTCTACGCCTTCGACAGAAGAGAAAGGAAAGTAAGGAGGGTGGAGGAGGAGATAAGAAGGATGAAGTTAAAGAATGTAATAGTTAGCGTAGCGGATTCAAGATACCTTCATAAAGATTTCCCATGGCTTAGGGCTGACAAGGTCATACTAGATCCGCCCTGCTCAAGCATAGGAGTCAGACCAAAGCTCTACGATAGAAAAACCTACGATGACATAATTAGGCTAGCAAATTATCAAAGGCAGTTTATAAAAGTAGCCTATAACATACTAAGAAGGGATGGTTATCTCGTGTATTCTACTTGTACTATCACACTCGAGGAGAATGAAGAGGTTATAAAATACGCATTAGAATTGGGGATGGATATAGAAGAGCAGAGTATTTATGCGGGAGAAAGAGGACTGTGTGTTGTAGAGAATTACGATAAGCTTCAGAGATTCCATCCAGACTTCACGGATACTCCTGGTTATTTCATAGCTAAGCTCAGGAAACTCTAAACACTATAGTTTTTTACATCTCCTATACGTACTCTAATACCAGAGGGTAACGTGTAATAACGACCGAAGTCTGTACCTTTGAGCTCTTCAGCATAAAACACAGGACCATCTCGACACACTCTCAATCCACTCGGTTCAAGAGCACACGAACCACAGATCCCTAAGCCACACTTAATGAACCTCTCTATGGAGAGCTGACATTTAATACCTCTACTTAAGCATATATTCATTATTTTGAATAGCATTAATTCAGGTCCGCATGCTAGAACATTATCATATTCTTCAATAACCTCTTCTACGAGTTCTGTCACAAAACCTCTGTACCCCTCACTTCCATCCTCAGTTGCTATATGTAACTTGACATTCATGTTTCGTGCTTCTTCTATGAATAGTAGTTCTTCTCTAGTCCTAGCTCCTATAGCATAAGCTACGCGCCTACCCTTACTCACTAATTCTCTTAGCGCGTATATCAAGGGAGCAGCACCATAACCACCAGCTACTAGAAGGTATCTACCCTTCAAGTTCAGATTAAAACCCCTACCATGAGGTCCTCTCAGCATTAATACATCTCCAGACTTCATGTGGTGTATCCTATTGGTAGTATCTCCTACTCGTGCAATAGTGAGCCTTACTATTCCATCACTATAATATGAGGGGCTTATGGGGATTTCCTCGATACCTGGAACCCATACCATTACAAACTGACCTGGAGCTGGCTTAGCTAAGGTAGTCTTCAGAATTATCGACTTAACCTTAGGAGACTCATTAACCACTTCTATTATCCTAGACTTATGGTACTTTAGTTCCTCAATCATGTCACTATTAATAACGTTATGTTAACTTAATACCTATTCCTTAGTACAGTTATAGTACTGAGCTGAATATTCGGAAGGGTAGAAACCACAACCTTTATACTGATAATATCTTCGCTCCATTGGACTTGTCCCAAGGGTCAGGGAATTCTTCGTACGGTCTAACTTGAATTAATCTTCTTGATATCCATGAGTTCTAATGACCAGGTTTTATACGATAGCGCTCAATTTTTATACCATACTTTTGTAGAGCTATATGTTGTTCTCTAACCTGTTTTTCTGAGATTCTAGAACCACGGTATACATGTAGTACTTCATAGACATATGCATCTTGAAGAATAGACCTTATCTCAGCAGGATCTATCCTTCTTGTAGCAGTATATAGGGTTATCGTAATTTCATCTTTACCACGGTATACTGTAGCTAGATATACTGGGGTATTATGAATTGCCATAGCAAATAGTGCTCTGAGATCAGCGAGAGATGGCGTAGTTCTCGGAAGCGGATGAGTATGAGCAATGGCAACTGTAAAGCCATGCTTATGAGATCGAAGTGGAACTATTGCTCTGGCTCTGAAATGCTGTGTCATCACGGGAGTAATATATCCATCCTCGAATATGACCACTGCATACTCGGAGTCTTTGGGCATTTTCGCTAGCTTCCTAGCAACTTCCAGAACTTTCACCTTGATCTCAGAGCTCCTATACTTACTCACTCCAACACCTCAGATTTTGGAAACCTCAGTTCCTAGTAGATCTCGTTTATATATGTTTTCCCCAAAAGTTTAGCTAATTTATCCCCAGTTTACCGAAACAATAAACTCATCCCTAAGGAGGTCTTAGTATGTAAAATATGAAATTTCTGGAGATCATACTAATGGAAATAGTACTTGTTCATATGTATTTACATCTCTTTTGCATTCATAATATTTTACTTCATAGCAGAGCTATTTAGTGTGGAATAATAGCTGCTAAAGTCAGGTTTAGGAGATGTGGGAAATGGTAAAGGATTATTCACTAGCGGCTAGTAAGCGACCACAGTTGGGACATATAACATGAATATCTTGTAAAGGTAGTTCACTCTTACAGTGCGGACACTCCTTGATTCCTGGCGCACGAGCCTCTGCTATCTCGACTATAGCCTCCGGTATGCGGAGTCTTTCAAGCTCCATAAGTACTATCTTCCTGAGAATTTCTTCCATTCCTCTCCCTGTTCTCCTAACAGCAATTATCATAGCGATTATACTCAACACTATGGATATCACACCAAACGTAAGCGCTAGAAGCGCTACTTGGTTTACTGTAAGTTGGTTTTGGAGTACTACAGTCAGCTCACTATGGACCATATCATGTATCATAGCTTGGGCCCCTCATCACCAGTATGTGCAAAGTCCAGTATATTTAAACTTTATAGTTACTATATGGATAAGTTATCAAGGTGATGTAACTGAATAGTAAGCCCCTAGTAGTAGGATCGATATCGGATCCAGCTAGTATGAATATAATTAACTCATTGCTAGAGATATCAAGCTTCAGAGAGAAAGAGGCACCTGGAGAGGGAATTAAGTACTATTCAGGAGTAGATGTGGATATATACATATTGAGAGGGGAACTGATATACGCAGATAGACTAGATAGTATTGTAGAAGCAAGCATCATAATATTTGCTAGTAGACATGAATCTATCTCTGGTTTTAAGACACTATCAGCACATACTCCTGGAAACTGGACAGACGAAGCAAAGTTTGGGGGACTACCTATGGAATTATGCATCTCCCCTGCAAATATACTCACAAACATGGTTAAACTACTGAATGAGTATAAACCAGAGGAATGGTATGCAACCTATGAAGTGACACACCACGGTCCATACATAGAAAGCATTCCTACAGTCTTCATAGAGATAGGAAGCACCGAGAGAGAATGGAGACAAAAAGAAGCTGGTGAGATAATAGCTTCAGTAATACTCGAATCTCTAAGAAGAGGCTCACAAAAACCCGCTGCAGTAGCATTTGGTGGACCACATTACGCACCGTCTATAACTAAGTATGTAGTAGAGGAAGGAGACATAGCTATAGGACATATCGCATCGAGATATGTTATTGATAGATTAACCCAGGATATAGTCTCTAAAGCCTTTGAAAGAACTCTAGAGGATGCTGACATAGCGGTAATAGATAGGAAAGGGCTTAAAAAGAGACATAGAGATAAGCTTATTCCATGGTTTAAAGAACTAGGTAAAGAGGTTTTAGAGATATAAGAATCTTGAAAAGTCCATGTTTCGACTTAAGTGAATTAGGAATAACATTAACTACCTCAATACTTCTAGGATCATTCAAATGGGGAACTATTTTGTCACAAATCTATAAGGTTCTCAGTAGGGTATTTTTAAAATCGGTTATACAATCTATTATAGAGGATAACCAGAGACTTCGCATTATCCGAGTCCTCATATGTACATCTTTAGCAATTCGCTCTAATCTCTCTATTCTGAAGGATAGTGGAGGATGTACATCCCATCTTAGCCATGCGTTTAACCTACCATGGATACTTCTCTCTCTAATCAATTTTCTAAGTCCAATTTTTCTCAGTGCATTGGCTAGTTCTCCAGCCCTATCAAGTCTTAAGGCTGCTTCGCTATCAGCCCTAGTTTCAACGAACTTACCCAGAAAGAAGAGTACTGTAAGAGATAAAAAGAGGTAGAAGAACTCTAGGAGGGGGAATAGAATGAATATGTACCATAACTTGTAGAATACAAATATCCTCAATAGGTACTCTATGGAGGCTAGTATATAGAAGATCACTGTATCATGATTTCTTAAATGACTTGCCTCATGAGCTAGAACAGCCTCGATCTCCTCCTCACTTAATTGCGTCAATAAACCTGTGGTAATCAATAGACCAGAATATCTACTGAAGGCTCCAGTAGCAGCAGCATTTGGGAGTACCATATTGGCTATTATTATCTTCGGTATAGGGAGTCTGAATTTAGAGAATACTCTCTCTACAATGTTGAAAATATCGAATCTCCTTATAACTATATCCTCATCAGGAATCTCAATTCCATACTCATTGAGTAGAGTCTTCACGTACTCCTTATCTACATCTTCGCCTTTTGAAACTCTCTCTAAGTAAATCCTCTTCTTGAACTCAAACCTATAAGGGTAAAAGAATTCCTTTAATAGCTTCGGATAAATATTCAAGGGGACTCTGATACCGACTAAGTACACATACCTATTATCTCTACTAAGTATCCAATCACCAAAGCTTCTTTCGATTATCTTAGGAGCTAGAATTAGAATGGGAATCTGGGATAGTAACAACACATATGGTGTCCAATATCTAAAGATTATCCATAATGCATAGAAAATTATTAATGAAAGTGCAAAGAAAACTACCATGTTACCAAGAAACAATTTCTCGAAGAACTTATGTGTAGCAGTCTCATATTTGGGTGGTGCTATATCCATTTTCGGAACAAAGGCATAATACACTACACCCTTACCCTTAGTCTCATAATAGACTATAGTGATCCACTCTAGTAGTCTAACAATTTCATTCACAGTCCTCATGGATATACCCTCCTCGATAGATAGCCTATACCAGGGTCTGGTATCGGATACTACTAAGATGTCTATACCTTTACCGTCTATTGTGACTTTGAGTATCAAAGCTGGAAGACCACTATAGACTGATCTCATGGAAAAGGATACCTTATCACCTAAGGTGTCCTTCATATTCTCGGCAATGAACTCTATGTACTTATCATATTCACTCTCATGAAGAGCTATCTCATCAAATCTCCTGCCAATTGTTATCGATTGCACCTATACTACCTTTGATAGTTAAGTCTCAGACCTATTTATTTACTGCTAGAGAACTAGTAGAGGTAGTTACGGAATCTCGATTGAATATGCAGAGAGTGTATGAAGAATAGGGTATGTTTGCTGTTACGATGAATGTATACTATATCCATTCAAAGTATAGTTAAAGTGACCAGTAGCCAAGCCTAAGCAAATTCGTCAAAAAATGAATTCATTAATGTTTGCCAGATCTACCATAGTCAGAATTTAAGAGAATCAAGGAGTTACTAAGAAATGTATTGACTGAAGAACAGTTAAGAAGCGTTTAAATTATAGTGAGGCGTCTAGGATTCTTGTAAAAAAGGGGGTAAGTGTAAAATCCTATTTATCAGAATAGGAAGCTTAGTATTCACCAAGTTCTTCTCTGTAGACCTTGCATATATTCTCTCCCCAGTTATCAATATCCATGAGCCTACCG